>NZ_JBJPHS010000060.1:0-39423 GCF_052939495.1 Phormidesmis sp. 146-12
CGGATAATGTAGTGGAGTTGCTGCTGCATCAGTTGCAGAAATTGTCGGAAGCAACACAGCAAATTCTCTCGATCGCGGCTTGTGTCGGGGCTGAATTTGACCTGGAGACATTGGCGATTGTGTGTGAAGAATCCCCGAAAGCAATTTCCCAGGATTTACTCGCAGCGATTCAGGCTGAATTGATTCAGCCTCTCTCTGAATTAGATGAGAACTTGTTCGTTCAAGAGTATAAGTTTTTGCACGATCGCGTCCAGCAAGCGGCTTATGCTTTGATAGATGAGTCGCAGAAACAAGTGGTTCATCTGCAAATTGGTCGTAATCTCCTCGAAAAAACGTTACCAGAACAGCGATTAGAGCGGTTGTTTGAGATTGTCGATCATCTTAATCATGGAATTGAGATTGTCTGTGATCAAGCCAAACGTAATGAGATTGCTCGATTGAATTTGATAGCAGGTCAGAAAGCGAAGGCAGCAACGGCTTATGAAGCAGCTTTTAAGTATTTCACGACAGGGCTGCAACTCCTCAATCCAGAGAGTTGGCAGAGTGAGTATGACCTGACCTTAGCGCTGTACTCAGAAGCAGCAGAAGCAGCATATCTTCAGGGTCGCTTTGATGAGATGGAACAATTCGTAGAAGTGGTACTCGCTCGTGCCAAAACAGTGGTTGACAAAGTGCAGGCTTACGATAGCAGAATTCAAGGATATTTGTCACAGGGCAACCTAAAAGAAGCACTAAAAACTGGATTGGAAGCGTTAAAGCTCTTGGGAATAGATTTAATAGAAAATCCAAGTCAGGCAGATATTCAAAGGGAATTGGAGTCAACGGCTGCACTACTTGCTGAACGAGAAATCGAAGACTTGATTAATTTACCAGAGATGACTGCACCAGAACCGCTGGCAGCAATGTCAATCCTAGCGAGTATCGGGGCTGCTGCATTTTTAACGTTACCAGCACTGGTGATACTGATTACTTTCAAAACGGTAAATTTATCAATCAACTACGGCAATGCTATCTGGTCATCACTGTTTTATGCTGGCTACGGGTTTGTTCTATGTGGAGTTGTTCAAGACATTAAACTCGGTTATGAGTTCGGCAAATTGGCTCTCAGTTTGGCAGAAAGATTGAATACCAGAGGAAATGCTAGAACCTTAATGTTTTCAAATGTCAATATCATACCCTGGAAGATGCATCTTAAAGACACAATACCCATGCTGGCTGATGCCTACCAAAATGGAGTGGAAACTGGAGACTTTGAAACTGCTGGTTATGCTGCATATTACGTGTGCTATAACTCATTTTTTGCTGGAGAGGAACTTACCCAACTGGAACAAAAAACAGCAGTTTACAGCAAGTTGATTAACCAAATTAGACGAGAAAGTCCCTCGAATTGGCTGGCAATATTGCGGCAGACTATTTTTAATTTGCAAGATAGGCCTGAGAATTCCAGTCACTTAGTTAGTAGGCTACAGAATGAAGAACAGGCGTTATCACACGCTATTGCAGTTGAAGATGGAACTGCAATCCAGATACTCTATTTGCACAAAGTCATGTTGTGTTATCTATTTGAAGAACACCATCAAGCTGAACAAACTGCTATTTTGGCAAGGCAACATTTTGAAGAGGCGACAGCAATATCGGTTCTACCTATATTCTGTTTCTATCATTCGCTGGCGCTTTTGAGCCTATCGCCTGATGCTTCAAACTCTGAAAAAGCAGCTTGGCTAAACTGTGTTAACACCAACCAAGAAAAGATGCAAAAATGGGCAGAACATGCCCCGATGAATTATCTACATAAATTTCATCTAGTCGAGGCAGAAAAAGCGCGAGTCTTAGGGCAATTTCTTGAGGCTGAAGAGCTTTATGAACAAGCGATCGCAGGTGCTGCCGAGAATGAGTATATCCAGGAAGAAGCACTCGCTTATGAATTAGCGGCTAAACATTATCTGGCGCGAGGTCGAGAAAAGTTTGCTCAGACCTACATGAAGGAAGCTCACTACTGCTATGAACGATGGGGAGCGATCGCGAAAGTTAAAGACTTAGAAACTCGCTACCCGCAGTTCTTTCCTCAATCATCGGATGTGACTTACACGCCAATCCATGCAACTTCTAGAACTACTTCTGCTCGCTTAGACAACGCGATCGATTTAGCGACGGTACTGAAAGCGGCTCAAGCTCTCTCAGAAATCACCCACCTCGATCGATTAATTGCCACGTTGATGCAGGTGGTCATCGAAAATGCCGGAGCCGAACGGGGCGCTCTGATTCTCCTAGAAGACGATCAACTCACTGTGTCGGCTCAATGCAGCGGAAGTAAACAGTGTGATCCAGACAGGCTTGCTGTTGTTGATTGTGCAACGATTCCTCTCTCTGTCATTCACTCGGTAGAACGGACTCAAGAAACTTTAGTGCTTGATGATGCCGTCAGCGAACCGTCTTTTTCAACTGATCCTTACATTCAACACCAACAGACGCGATCGCTGCTCTGTATGCCCATTCTCAAGCAAAGTCAGTTGATCGGCATCCTTTATCTGGAGAACAATCTTAATGCTGGAGTATTTACTAGCGATCGCTTGCAGATCCTTAAACTATTGATTGCTCAGGCAGCGATTTCACTAGAAAATGCTCGGCTGTATGAACAGTTAGCAAACTATGCCGAAATACTGGAAAGGAAGGTAGAAGAACGAACTCAAGCCTTGCAGCAGGAGATTGCTGAACGCCAACAAACAGAAGCCGCATTGAGACAAAGTGAAGCGAATTATCGCAACCTGCTACAAACCGCGAATTCCATTATCATTCGCTATGATCCGCAAGGACGGATTCGCTATATCAACGATTATGGAGTAAAACTCCTGGGCTATGAAGAACACGAGATTTTAGGGCGAACCGTATTTGAAACCATCATTCCAGAAATCGAACTCTCTGGACGCGATATGAGACCCTTTGTCCGTGATTTACTTCGTAATCCTCAATCGTACCCGCAAGGCGAGGGTGAAAACCTGTGTCGAGACGGTCGGCGAGTTTGGGTTGTTTGGTCAAATCAAGCCATCTTCAATGAGCAGGGAGAGTGCGTTGAAATCTTATCGGTTGGCAATGACACTACCCAACGTAGACAAGCAGAAGAGGCATTACAACGCAGTGAAGCTAAATTCCGAGCTATCTTTGCAAACTCCCAGGTTGGCATCTACCGCACCCGCACCTGTGATGGATTAATTCTTGATGCCAATCAACGCTTTGCCGATCTGTTTGGCTTTGATTCACCAGAGGAGATGATCGGGCTGGAACACACCGTAGGCTATTGGGTCAATCCCACCGATCGCGAACAAGGCATTGAGGTGATGAAGCGGAATGGGGAAGTGCGAAGCTTTGAAGCACAGATGCGAAAACGAGATGGGACAGTGTTTTGGGGACTTTTTTCTTCTTATTTGAATGCAGCCGATGACTACATCGAAGGGGTGATTGCAGATATTAGCGATCGCAAACAAGCAGAAGCAGCATTACGGCAAAGTGAAGCAAATTACCGCAACTTGGTAAAAACCGCGAATTCAATCATCGCTCGATTCGATACGCAGGGGCGAATTCGATACATGAACGATTATGGGCTAAAGTTCTTTGGCTATGAAGAGCACCAGATTCTAGGGCTTACCCTACTCGAAACGATCATTCCCGAAACCGAACGCTCCGGGCGCGATCTCAAACCCTTTGTCCAAGAATTACTTCGCAATCCTGAAACTTACCTGCAAACCGAGAATGAAAATCTATGTCGAGACGGCAGGCGAGTTTGGGTTGCCTGGTCAAATCAAGCGATTTTGAACGAACAGGGAGAGCTAGTTGAAATTTTATCGGTTGGACATGACATCACCCAGCGTAAAGAAGCAGAAGAGGCATTACAACGTAGTGAAACCAAGTTCCGCAATATCTTTGAAAATTCGCAGATCGGTATCTACCGAACCCGCCTCTCGGATGGGTTAATCCTCGATGCCAATCAACGCTTTGCAAATCTGTTTGGCTTTGATTCACCAGAGGAAGTGATTGGGCTGAAACACACCACAGACTGTTATGTGAACCCCAGCGATCGCCAACACGCCCTTGAGTTGCTGAAGCGCGATGGTGAATTGAAAAACTTTGAAGCACAACTGCAAAAACGAGACGGCACACTGTTTTGGGGACTTTACTCAACTCGGCTGAATTCAGCCGATGAATACATCGAAGGCGTGATTGCGGATATTAGCGATCGCAAACAAGCAGAAGTCGCGCTGCAAGCCTCTGAAGCAGAACTACGGGCGCTCTTTTCAGCCATTCCCGATCCAATGTGTACCTTCAATGCTGAAGGGCAAGTGATCTGCGTAACCGAAGGGCATCCATCATATAGAGAGTTGTATAAAGAGGAACTTGTTGGCAAAACACTGCATCAACTCTTTGCGAAAGAACAAGCTGATGAATTACTGGGTTACATTCAGCAGGTACTGAGAACCCAACAAGTCCTCACCGTTGAATACAGTCAGTGGCTATCTGGACGAGAAATCTGGTTTTCGGCTCGCATTGCCCCGATTCAGCACGAGCAGGTGATTTGGCTGGCGCGAAATATTATGCTGCAAAAGCAAGCAGAAGCAGCTTCGATTGTGGAAGAACGCAACCGCATGGCACGCGAAATTCACGACACGCTTGCTCAGGCGTTTACAGGCATTCTGGCTCAGGTCGGTGCGGCAAAACAGGTACTAACAGATGATGTAGAAGCAACTGAAGCACATCTAGACCTGATCAAAGAATTGGCACGAACTGGACTGATTGAAGCGCGGCGATCGGTCGTTGCGCTCCGTCCTCAACTTTTGGAGGAGGGCAGTTTACAGAGCGCCCTACATCGTCTCGTCGCTCAGCTTAGAACTGCTGCATTGGATACCACTTTATATTATGAGATCGAGGGTGCAGTGTATTCTCTGCCGACTGAAGTTGAGAATAACCTACTGCGGATTGGGCAGGAAGCCTTAACCAATGCGATTAAACACGCCAATGCTGACGAAATTCGAGTGGAACTAAGATACGATCGCGATCAGGTTTGCTTGCGCGTGAAGGACAATGGGCAGGGCTTTGGAGTGGGGACTGTTCCATCTTTTGAAGGTTTTGGCTTACTTGGCATGAGCGAACGGGCAGAGCGTATCGGCGCACAACTCACGATTCGGAGCCAACCTGGACAAGGAACAGAGATGATTGTCACCGTCGATCGAGAGGCATCACGATGAGCCAAGCCACGATCATTCGAGTTCTGATTGCGGATGATCATGCGATCTTTCGGCAAGGATTAGCCACGATTATTAACCGTGATCCAGAGATGAACGTGATTGCTCAGGCTGAGAATGGGGAACAGGCGATCGCGCTATTTGAAGAACATCAACCGGATGTCACACTGATGGATCTGCGAATGCCAGAAGTGGAAGGAGTTGCCGCGATCGGTGCAATTTGTGCTGCTACTAAATCGGCTCGGATTATTGTGCTGACTACGTATGATAGTGACGAAGATATCTATCGGGGATTGCAGGCAGGCGCAAAAGGATATCTGTTGAAAGAAACTGAACCGGACGAGTTGCTGAATGCCATTCGCACCGTTCATCGGGGTCAGAAGTATATTCCGCCCGATGTGGGAGCAAAGCTGGTACAGCGCCTCAGCAATCCAGAACTGAGTGAAAGAGAACTAGAAGTCCTCCGCTCACTGGCACAGGGGATGAATAATGCCGAGATTGCGGCGGCTTTGAGTATCGGCGAAGGCACGGTTAAATCTCATGTTAATCGGATTTTGAATAAGTTAGATGTCAGCGATCGCACCCAAGCGGTGATTGTTGCCGTTAAACGCGGCATTGTCAGTTTGTAGGGTTGTACTTCCGATCGAGTTCGGATTCTAACTTAAGTTATAGTCAGCCTTCTACTTTGCGATCGCATCGTTACTCTATCAATTTATACTGTAAAAGTTTTAACTCGCTATAGACGACGGATGGAAAGCAATTTCCTATATTAAATGTATGCAAACAAAGATGCAGTCAATGGATTGAGCAAGTTAATTGGAGCAGAAATAGCAACCTTGTATCGTTGGTTCGAGAACGTGGGTTACGCAGCGAACTTTGCCTAATTTCAGCGCCTATTTCCTAGCCTAACCAATCTTGCATCTTATTTGCAGGATCACGATCAGGCAAATCATGCTTCTTGAGAGCCGTAAACCTGATCGGATTTTCAACCCTAACACAGTGGAGATAAATCTATGACTTCTACCCCCACAGCCACAGCGACAGACCCAATGCTACGCCAAGGCGATTCTGGTGCTGCTGTCACTGAGCTACAACAATTGCTGAATGCGAAGGGAGCAAACATTGCAGTTGATGGAGACTTTGGAGATGCGACTCGCGCCGCAGTGGTTAAGTTCCAGCAGCAGAATCGCATTGCTGTAGATGGCATCGTTGGCCCTCAAACTTGGCAAGCTCTTCGTCGAGGTGCGCCCATTCGACTGACTGATGCAGCCAATTACTACGAGCCATCGAACTACCCCTATCAAAAAACGGCATTTGAATGGTTGCAATCGCAACTCTCTAGTTCAGTGCTAGGGGAATTTGCTCGTCGCTGGCGAAACCTACGCTAACGCAGCAACCCCCGTTCTCAAAGTTATTCAACCCACGTTCAAATTGCTGACGCTGGGAATGCCCTAAATCATCAGGTTTTTCCCAGCTTTTATTGCCAGGTTCCATGTTTGATGCAGATGTAGAAAAATGAACGACGATCGTAGCCACAGTTCCTTACTTGTACCCCCGTCAACTCAAGATTGGATGCAAGGTGTGCTGAGCGCCAAGGTCGTGCTGGTGATGTATGGAGATTATCAAGACTCCAAAAGTGCAGAGGTTTACAAGCTGATTCAAGGGATCAAACGAGAGCTGAGTGCGTCTTCTGGAGCGGATGATTTATGCTTTATCTTCCGTCACTTTCCGCAAGCACAAATTCATCCTCATGCTCAACGGGCTGCCCAAGCTGCCGAAGCCGCCGCTGCCCAAGGACAGTTTTGGTTAATGCACGATACTTTATTTGCCCATCAACAGAAGTTGGAAAACGGTTATCTTGTTGAGTACGCCAATGATTTAGGGCTTGATATTCCTCAGTTTCTCAAAGACTTGTCTAAACAAGTGCATGTCGATCGCATCAATGAAGATATTGAAGGCGGATTGAACAGTGGAGTAACGGCTGCTCCAGCTCTCTTCATCAATAACATTCGATATGCTGGACGCTGGAAAATGACAGAGTTGATGGCAGCAATCATGGCTGCAAGTTACTAAGCTCTATTCATATCTGACTTGTTAGTGCTAGCAACCGATCGAATGCGCGATCGCTAGCTTTTGCCTGTTTTGTTGAACAGATTGCCAATTTTTGAACCATGCTAACAACAACGATTGAATTCAAGCACAAAGGCTTAACGTGTACCCAATTGCAACAAGTCCTCGACTATATTCAGACTCACCTCGATCGAGACTTGTCGCTGGTCGAACTTGCAGAGACGCTGAATCTTAGCCCGACTTACTTTGCTAGTGCATTCAAACAAGCGATCGACATTTCTCCACACCAGTATGTGATTCAACAGCGAGTGGAACAAGCGAAATCGATGCTGTCGAAAACGGATTTGGCGATCGCAGACATCGCTCTACAAGTCGGCTTCTCCAGCCAGAGCCATTTAAACCAACAGTTTAAACGCCTCACTGGAATGACCCCAAGACAAGTTCGCTAACTCGATCACGCTACAGGAGACAAAGATGAAGATCAAAGCAATCAGAGGAAAGCAGGGAATTGGAACGGAAGGGAAAGACGCGACTTACGTCGAGGCTGCCGGGTGGGGTAAACATCGGTGGTGGCAGTATGTTCTGGGGCTGATGATCATCCTCTTTGCCTGAATGGTCGCCGCCAACTTCGCCAGTGCGATCGTCGAGGCGCTCAGTGTTTAGGAATAGATTTTGCAACGCTAGCGGGGACATATTAGGACTCACCAGTGTTGCAATTGGGCTTAGTTTGCGAGATATCCTGAGCAACTATTTTTTTTGAGCGACAGTAACCGTTTCCAAAACAACTTTTTTACTATCTTTTAGGAGGTTATTATGCAGTTCAAACCCTTTTACAGTCTGATCGGTAGCGTTGTGAGTCTAGCTACAGTTGTTTCAGCAGCCGTGGCGCAAACTGCTCCAGCCAGTTCCGTTCGCAGTTCGGTGCTAAATCCTTGCCCTGGCATCTACTATGAGGAGCCTCACAACAGTTTGCGGGTGGTTCCACAGGGTTGTCCTCCCAATACAGCCACTCGCTTGCTTAACGAACCAGGACGACTGCCCAGTTCAGCGACGCTGCCTCAAGTACAACCTGCTCAACCAGCGCCGCAACAACAAGCTGCCTTAACCGCGATCTTGCCTCAAGCGGGACGAGTCAATGTGCGAATGCGGAACGCCATGAATACCGAGGTGACTTACCAGGTGATTGGGCAGACTGGGCAACGCACCTTAGCGGGCGGTCAGGCAGTGAATCTCCAGAATCTGCCTGCTCCCGTAACGATGACGTTTGTGCGACCTGATGGCGGATTGGTGCGAGTGACCCCGATCGCAGGGGCTGACGTAGGCGTTCTCGTGATTGCAGTTAACGAAGCAAGTGGTTTAAACACCAGTCAAACGACGCTCAGAATTCAGGGCAACGGCGGCGTTTTTGCCTACTAAGAGACTTGAGGACTAGAGAGAATCTAGGAGTTAATCACCATGTCTAAAGTGTCTTCTCACCACCCACAGGATCAGGGAAAGCCCCCCGCCGACTCTTCAGAGCGGTTCGCACCTAACAAGCCCTCTCGTCCGGGCTGGCTCGAAATCATTGTGAGTCTCGTTGTCTATGCGATCGTCGGGTTCGTCGGTGTCTCACAGTTCAAGCGGCTCGGTCTCGATCCTGGGGTTTACGGTCTAATTTTGACTTCCTGGACGGGTGTCGCCGCGATCGTTGCGTTCGTGGTGGCGGCACGGCTGCGGATTCGTTCCCTAAGCGCCTTCGGTGTGCGCCGCACCTCTGTTCGCTGGCTCGTGATTGGGGTTGGAGTCGGAGTGGTTGCCTTCGTGCTCAAGAGTTTTGCGATCCTGGCCTGGGTTCAAATCACCGGGGACACGAACAATGTCCAGGATGTTTACGGAGATGGCGCTCGCGGCGGGGTACTCTCTCTGGTTTTAACGACATTTTTCATCGCCGTCTTCTCACCCCTTGGCGAGGAACTGCTCTATCGCGGCATCGTCACCAACGCGCTGCTGCGCTACGGTCCGTTCGTTGGGGTCGTGGGCAGCACTGCGATCTTCGCTCTCATGCATGGTATCAACAACATCTTCCCCGCTGCCGTGGTGGCTGGTCTCGCTACCGCCGAGGTCTTTCGTCGCAGTGGATCGATCTGGCCCGGTCTCGTCGTCCACGTCGTCTTCAACCTGCCCTCGTTTCTGCTCATGGTGTTGTTCACCAGCACGGGCTGACCTGATGCCTCTTCAAGTCAATCTCAAGTCAATCAGATATCAAGTGACAGCAAGATAGAGTCAAACGTACTGAACAAAGGAACACAATGAATCAGCCCAAGTTTTTTGTCACCCCCGGTTATGGGGAACTGCTGAATAAATTGCATTACTCGCAAGCGGTCAAGATTGGCGATCGAGTAGAGACATCAGGTCAAGGTGGGGTGGATGACAATCTGCAAATTCCCGAATTGCTTGCGGATGAGATTGCTCAGTCGTTTCGGAATGTAGAGCGAACCTTAGCATCTGCTGGAGCGGGTTGGGAGCATGTTGTCCACGTTAATTCTTACCATGTTGGCGGGTTTCCTCCAGAGGTTAACGATGTGATGGTCAAGCTATTTCGTCATTACATGCCCAACCATGCCCCCATTTGGACAGAGGTCGGAGTCGCGGCTCTTGCACTTCCAATGATGCGGATTGAAATTCGCGTTACTGCCATTGTTTAGTGAGGTTTGCACAGGTGGTAGCAGGGTCATTCGAGCGATTGTTAGCGACCCCATCGAACCCTGAAAACAATCGCAAAGACAACTAGCGATCAGATCCAAGCACTACATACACGCACAAATCAAGGTGACAAAGATGAAGTTTAGAGCAATCAAAGGACATCAGGGAAGCGGAACGGAAGTGAAAGATGCGACTTACGTGGAGGCTGCCGGGTGGGGTAAGTATCGGTGGTGGCGGTATGTTCTGGGGCTGATGATCATCCTCTTTGCCTGGATGGTCGTCGCCAACTTCGCTAGTGCGCTCGTCGCGCTTGCGATCGGCGGCAAGGAGGGTGCCGCGGCGCTCGGTCGGCTGGATTACGCCGCGTTCGGTTCCGTGGGGGGCTTCGTCGTGGTCATGGCAGGTTTTCCGGTATTCCTCGCGGGAATCCTCATCGCCGTCACCCTCATTCACCAGCGTCATCCCCGGACGCTCGTTACGGCGCGGGAGAAGATCAGTTGGACTCGCGTCGGTCACGGGTTTGTGGCTGGGTTCGTGCCGTGGGTGCTGCTCGGCGGGTTGGGGCAGTACCTCCTCTACCCCGATACCTTCTCCTTCAACTCCGACCTCAAGACGTTCGCGCTCTTCGTGCCGATCGCGCTGATCCTCACCGCAATCCAGACGACCACCGAGGAGCTTTTCTTTCGCGGGTACATCGTACAGGGCGCGAGCCTGATCTGGTCTAACCGCGTGTTTCTGTCGATCGTGTCGGCTGTAATCTTCACCCTGCCGCACGCCACCAATCCAGAGTCACAAGAGGGTGGCTGGATCGGGATGTTCCTCGGACTCTTCGTCGGCACGGGTCTGCTGTATGCGATCGTTTCATTGATCGATGGCACGACCGAGCTTGCGATCGGCGCACACTTCGCCAACAACATCGCGTACTTTCTCTTGTTCAACTGGTCCGGCAGCTTCTTTGCCGCGCCAGCCTTGTTCAGCATCAGCGAGTACCATGCGAGATTCTACGACATCATCTCTATTGTGCTGATTCCCATCTTCCTGGCGATCGTTTTCTGGGTGTTCAAACGCGACAAGGCATCCGAACCCGTTTCCCAGAGCGATCTGAATAGTCATCGGTAATCCCGTCAAACCCTGAGAAAACTAGCAAAGGCAATAGCAATCAGATCCAAGCACTATATCCACGCACGAGTCAAGGAGACAAAGATGAAGTTCAAAGCAATCAAAGGACATCAGGGAATCGGAACGGAAGTGAAAGACGCGACTTATGTGGAGGCTGCCCGGTGGGGTAAATATCGGGGGTGGCGGTATGTTCTGGGACTGGTGGTCATCCTCTTTGCGTGGCTGGTGGTCGGGACTGGTGCCAGCGTACTCGTCGCATTCGCGTTCAGCGGACAGCCGGATTACACCGTGCTTAATCCTTTCGGGAAGTTCCTGTTTGTTATGGTAGGCTTCCCATTTTTCCTTGCGGGGGTTCTGATCGCCGTTACCCTTATCCACCGTCGTCATCCCCTGACGCTCGTCACGGCGCAGAAGAAGATAAGCTGGCACCGCGTCGGCCAGGGGTTTGTGGCTTGGTTCGTTCCAGTGTGTCTGATAGGCGGGCTGGGACAATACCTTCTTTACCCCGACACCTTTTCCTTCAACTCCGACCTCGCGTCGTTCGCGCTCTTCGTGCCGCTGGCACTGGTACTCATCGCGATCCAGACCACCACCGAGGAGCTGTTCTTTCGCGGCTACATCGTGCAGGGGGCGAGCATGATCTGGAGCAACCGCATCTTTCTGGCGATCGTGTCGGCTGTGATATTCACCCTGCCGCACCTCGCCAACCCGGAGGCGATCTCAGGTGGCTGGCTCACGGTCTTTTTCAACTACTTCCTCGTTCCGGGTCTGTTGTGGACCGTGGTCTCGTTGATTGACGGAACCACCGAACTCGCCATCGGCGTACACTTCGCGAACAACATCGGCGGCATACTCCTGATCAACGCACCTGGAACCGCCGTGAACACGCCAGCTCTGTTCACCGTCAGTGAGTTCCGCGCGACCTACGTGGCGCTATCGGTGCTGGTGATAGTCCCCATATTCCTGGCGATCGCCTATGGGGTTTTCAAACGCGACAAGGTATCCGAAGCCGTTTCCCAGAGCGATCGGAATAGTCGTTGGTGATTTCATCGGTTCGTCATCAAAGCAGCACACCTCAATCAGGAATTCATCATGCAATATCTTGCACAGGACTTAATCCTTCTTGCACTCAATCCCGAAACTGGGAAAACTCGCTTCTCTTGGTACTCTGCACTCGACTATGGCTTGGTCGGCTCTTTGTTACTAGACTTAGTCCTGCAAGGCAAACTTGAGATCGACAACGACAATCGGGTGATCGGTGCGATCGCAGGCAACACAGACAATGAATTCTTAGATCAACGCCTCAGTGAGGTTCTAGCATCGTCTCGTCCTCGAACTGCAAGGTTCTGGGTGACTCATTGGAGACGAAGATACCTAGGAATTCAAACGATTGTGTTGCAGAACTTAGTTGATTTAGGTGTTTTAGAACGACAAGAGCAACGCATTCTTGGACTGTTCCCAACGCAGCGATATTTTTTAACCGATGAATCCATTCAACGCGAGATTGTCCAGCAAGTTCGTGCAGCCGTGTTAGAAGGCATTGGACTGGATTCTCGGATGGCAGCATTGATTAGTTTGATGCAAGCCTCTCACCTAACCGATGCGGTGTTTAGACCTGAAGAACGTCTGACCGCGCGATCGCGAATTAAGGCGATCTCAAGAGAGGAGTTGGTTGGTCAAGCAGTTTCAAAGGCAATTTTCGCCGTTCAAGCGATCGCAACTCTGGGCGCAATCAATGTCAGATAAAATTGAACTCGCACTTCACCCACCTTGCCACGGAGACGCGAACAGGACATGGAGCAGGCAAGCCCATCGGCCATCCATCACCAAATATCGGAGCTAAAACATGTCACGCAAAACGATCGCTACCAAAGACCAGTCTCCACAACGACCACTTGCTCCCAGTGCCAAACACCCGCTTCGGCGATTTCTTCGCAAACCCTTTCAGATCATTCGCACTAATTTTCGCGCCTACCTCGCTATCAACGCCATTGTGTATGGCTTAGTCATCATCGGGTTGGTAGCGGCGATGGTCTTCCCCAACCTGAGCGCAACTCAGGTAGCCATCCTGGAAGACAGCGGAACGGCGGATCTTGTCCGATCGCTAGTCAATAACCCCTGGCTATTCTCGCTGACCATCCTGGGAGTCAACGTCACAACTGGCGCGCTGTGGATCGTGCTCCCTTCGCTGATCGTTCCCTTTACTGGCATTGCCATGTTTGCGTATAAGACGTTCACTCTCGGTTTAGGCATGGCTCCGACTACCAAGATTATGGCGGTGGCACTGATCCCGCACTCGCTGACGATACTCATCGAATTTCAAGCTTACGCCCTCCTGATGTTTGGCGCATACATCCTTGGTCGGTCTTGGGTTCGCCCCGCAACTATCGGGACTCGGAACCATCGTCAGGGTTACGTCCGCGGGTTGCAACAGCTCGGTTGGGTGAGTCTGTCCACGCTCCCACTGTTCATCGTCGGTGCGATCTGGGAGGCGTTCTCGCTCCGCTACCTGGTTCATCCGCTGACCCAATGGTTGTTGTAGCCAGTAGGGTGAGTACTGCCCACAAAACCTTACTGGACAATCGCTAGTGATTGATGGTGGATACACAGCGAACTGAAGACCATCAAGCTAGTAGTTTTTGGACAGTTGCAGCTCGTCGAATATTTGTTTCAAAAACTTCTGCTGTGTAGAGCAGAGGAATGCTCAAAAATCTAATTAGGAGATTCAAATGATCCTAGTAACTGGCGCAACTGGAAATAACGGTCTGGAGGTACTCAAGCGTCTCGCCTCGCAAAGCGTTCAAGCTCGCGCGATGGTGCGCGATGCCTCTGGCACACGGGAACGTGCTCGCAATCGAGCCAAGGCAATTGCAGATCTGGGCATCGAAATGGTCGAGGCTGATTTCGATCGCCCTGAAACACTGCTCTCTGCCCTGGCAGGGGTCGATCGAGCCTTCCTCGTCACCAACTCAACAGAACGCGCCGAAGCGCAACAACTTGCGTTTGTCGAAGCAGCGAAACAAAGCGGTGTCAAGCATATCGTTAAACTGTCGCAGTTCGCCGCCAATGCAGACTCACCCGTGCGTTTTTTGCGCTACCATGCGGCTGTCGAATCGGCAATCCAAGCAACCCAGATGGCGTATACGTTTCTGCGCCCCAATCTATTTATGCAGGGCTTGTTAAACTTCCGATCGTTGATCGTTGAGCAAAACACCTTTTACGCTGCGATCGGTGATGCGAAGGTGAGCGTAGTAGATGTTCGTGACATTGCTGACGTTGCTGTAGCTGCTCTGACCGAAGCTGGGCATGAAGGAAAGATTTACGATCTCACGGGTTCGCAGGCGCTAACACATACCGAGATGGCAGAATATCTCTCTGCTGCCCTGAAGCGTCAGATTGCGTTTGTCGATATCCCACCCGAACAGATGCGGGAAGCAATGGTCGGCTTTGGGATGCCAGCTTGGCAAGCCGATGGACTGATTGAAGATTACGCCCACTATCAACGCAATGAGGCAGCAGCGATCGCTTCAGGGATAGAGGGTGCGACTGGCAAAGCGCCGCGTCAGTTTAAGGACTTTGCTCACGATTATGCAACGGCATTTAGCTGACTTCCGAAATTGAACGATCGACAAGTGTAGCTCTAGCCGTTCACAACCCTAGTTCGATAATATGATTCGAGTGCCTAAAAAAGACTAGTTCTACTCATGTTGCTTGTTTCTTCTAAGTGTTTTACTGACTGTTGGTTGCACAGGCATTAATTCCGGGAGTAGAGAAGTCATCTCAAACTGCCCAATAGCTCCGTCGAGCGAGATTACAACAGCCGCGATTGTGGGTGCAATTAATGTCAGATGAAATCATTAGGGATCTGGAAGAGATCAAGCATTGGAACTCAGTACACTTCAGATCAATGCAACGAAATTAATGCTAGGAGAAGCACAATGATACTTCAGGATAAAGTGGCGTTACCAAGTTGTCATTCTCTATCTTGGCATTGTGTCTATCCAGTATTCTGATGTCTCTGGAGATCAATTCAATGGTAGTTTTGAAACAATTTGGGATTCTATTTGCGTTGGGCATTGCGGGAATTGCGATGCTTACGATTACGTCGGTTCCATTCGTTGAGCGACAATTGGCGAAACTGTCTCCAGAAATGCTGGCAGAAGTTCCTCCACTGTGGGTTTTAATGCTGCTGCAAGGACTACAGCCTACAGTTCTGCTAGCAATCACCATTCTGATTGGAATTGGCTGTGCCAATCGCGTTGGATTACGCTCACATTTGATTGATTACTGGGTACTTCATACCCCTAAGATTCCATTTTCTATCATTGAGATGAAATGGAGCTTGGGTGTGGGTGCAGCGACAACGATCACTCTCCTGTTGCTCGATCGGTTCATGAAACCTGCTCTACCTGAAGCGCTACAGGCATCCAATAACGCAGAACCGAATTGGCTGAGTTCACTTACAGCAATGCTTTATGGCGGCATCACTGAGGAAATTCTGATGCGCTGGGGCTTAATGTCGCTGCTTGTTTGGATAGCGTGGAAGGTGTTAAAACAGGGCATTACGTTGCCAAGCCAAGGGATTTACCAGGGTGCGATCGTTCTAGCCGCGTTGGTATTTGGACTTTTACACCTGCCCGCAACTGCCGCGATCGTTCCACTCACTCCGCTTGTGATTATTCGGGCGATATTACTCAATGGGATTGCTGGCATTGCTTTTGGTTGGCTCTTTTGGCAATACTCGCTTGAGGCGGCGATGTTATCCCATGTCAGCGTTCATGCCTTTTCCTTTGCTCTTAGTTTTTTGCTGGCAAGATTTGTCTAAGCTTTTTTCTAAAGCGATTTCATTGGCAAACCCGATTGTGCCTTTAACAATGCTGGAATCGATCTTGTTGTTACACCACTGCATGAACAAGCGATCGAGAATTTTGACAAGATTATGTCGATCAATGCCATAAGAATCTGGAATAAATCAAGCATTGGAACTCAGTACACTTCAGAGAAATGCAACAAAATTAACGCTAGGAGAAGCACAATGATACTTCAGAATAAGGTGGCGTTGGTTACTGGTGGAACTTCAGGAATTGGTCGTGCAACTGCGATCGCATTCGGTGCTGCTGGAGCAAAGGTAGTATTCTCAGGCAGACGCGACGCAGAAGGTGAAAAAACTGCCAAACTGATTCGTGAAACAGGCGCTGAATGCTTATACGTCCATTGAAACAAGTCCACTAACATCACAAGAATCTGACAAATCATTGTAAGAATCTGAGAGCAGTCAAGCATTGGAACTCAAGACACTTTAGATAAATAAAACCAGGAGTATTTAATCATGGTCAAAGAGCAAACTGTAGACGGACAAGCAAATTTGCAAGCAACTACCAATTTGACACCAGCCCAGGAGTCTTTGCAAGCACTTTGGGAAGAGCATTTACAGTATGAGTTTGGCACTCACAGTACTGAAGATGCCCTCGCTACGATGGTTGAAGATGCTTACGTTAACCACATCCCGATAATGACTGGGGGCATCGGGAAACCAGCACTGCGCGAGTTTTATTCCAAATACTTCATTCCACAGATCCCGCCAGACCTCGAGCTAGTTCCGATTTCGCGCACGATCGGGACAGATCAACTCGTGGATGAAATGGTGGCTAAGTTCACTCATACAATCCAGATGGACTGGATGCTACCTGGCGTTGCTCCAACCGGGAAACGGGTTGAAGTGCCAGTAGTTGCGATTATTCGGTTTCGTGACGGCAAGCTAGCTCATGAGCACATCTACTGGGATCAGGCGAGTGTATTGGTTCAAGTCGGCTTGCTCGATCCGGGGACACTTCCCGTCGTGGGCGTTGACAGTGCGCGCAAGGTACTTGATCCGAGCTTGCCCTCAAACGCACTGATCGATCGCGACTAAGTGTAGGAGCCAGCAAATATCAATACCCAAACCCGGCTCCTACAACCAGAATCGTTACTCATCCTGGTTATAGATCGAGGCGCTTCTTGTTGCTGACTCGTACACGTATTGCTGCCCATTGAGTTTTTGACGCAAGTAACATAACCATTCACAAGAGGTAACTATCATGATGCTGAAAGACAAGGTTGCTTTAGTGACGGGAGGGACATCGGGAATTGGTAGAGCTACTGCGATCGCTTATGCTCAACAACAAGCAAAGGTGGTGGTGGGTCGCCGAATGGATGAAGGCGAAGAAACGGTTCGATTGATTCAAGAAGCTGGCGGAGAGGCGATTTTTGTACAAGCAGATGTCACAAAAGAAGCCGATGTTCAAGCAATGGTTGATAAAGCAGTTGGCGTTTTTGGTCGGTTAGATATTGCCTTTAACAATGCAGGAACTGTCAGCGAAAACCCCTCATTGATTGAACAAACAGAAGCGGAATACGATCGCATTATGAATGTCAATGTCAAAGGCGTTTGGTTGTCGATGAAATATGAAATCGCTCAGATGTTGAAACAGGGAAGTGGTTCGATCGTCAATACGGCATCTACGGGTGGAGTAGTTGCATTTCCTAGCGTACCCCTCTACACCGCGAGTAAACATGCGGTAGTAGGCTTAACAAAAGCTGCTGCGCTCCAATATGCCAAAGCGGGTATTCGCATCAATGTCGTTGCACCAGCGGTAATCGAAACAGATATGTTTGAAGCAGCTACAGGTGGGCAGGATGAAGCCAAAGCTTACATAACAGGACTTCACCCGATCGGACGAATTGGAACACCGCTTGAAGTTGCAAATGCAGTCCTGTTTTTATCATCTGACATGGCATCGTTCACAACAGGTGAAACGTTGATGGTAGATGGCGGGTATGTAGCGCAGTAGTCGATCGGCAGTGTGACACGTTGCCGCACCTTTCAAACCCGGAGGCGCAGGCTGGCGGATGGCTCTAGGTGTTCCTCGGCTACTTTGCCTTCGGAGGACTGGTGTGGATGGTCGTCTCGCTGGTGGAGGGGACGACCGAACTCGCTATCGGCGCGCACCAAGGGGGAAACGCAGGATTCGGACAAAATAGTACGCTAAGGCTGAAAGCCTCTTATAGAGTTACGGACGAATTGTTCGCACTGTTTTAGTTTAAAAAAAGGACACAATCATGCCAAAGCTTCTAGTTGTTGAAGCAAGCCCACGGGGAGAAGACTCGATCTCCCGCAACCTTGTAAAAATGTTTGTAGAGCAATGGAAGACCGCGCACCCAGGCGGTGAAGTTGTTGAACGCGATCTCGTAAAGATAGATCTGCCTTACGTGAACCTGCCCTGGCTAGGAGCCAGTCTAACGCTTGCGGAGAAGCACACTCCTGAAATGAAGGATATTCTTCGGGTGTCCGACGAGCTTGTCGCCGAACTTCTAGCCGCAGATCATATTGCGATCGGCACCCCGGTTTACAACTACAACATTCCCGCAAACCTCAAGTCTTACGTAGACCACATCGTACGCAAGGGGCTTACACTGGGACTGACGGGCGAAGGTCTAATTCATGGCAAAAAATGCACGGTTCTAATGGCTTCGGGTGGTGTTTACACAGAGGGTTCGCCGATCCGGGATCGGGACATCGCAACTATTTATTTGCGCCTGATTCTCAAGGTAATCGGCATCGAGGACGTTACGTTCATTGCGGCTGGAGGAACCAAGGTTGTTGACCTTGGAGAAAGATCGCGAGCTGAGTTTCTCCAGACGTTTGAACCAGCCGTCACGTCTGCCGCGCAGCCGTAATGTTCCAGTATGACTACGATACCTTTGCAACAGATTTTTATCCTCTGACATGGCATCGTTCGTAGTAGGTGAAACGTTGATGGTAGATGGTGGGTATGTAGCGCAGTAGTCGATCGGCAGTGCGAAATGTTTGATACAGCACTTCAAGCGACTTACTAAAGTAGCACTGAAATATGTTCGCTAATTCCATCGGAAACTCCATAGGAATCTGTAAGAAGTTGAGTGTTGGAACTGACTACACTCACATGAACTAAGACAAAGAGAACTTAAGAGGTGATGATGATGTCCAAAGTGCCTTCTAACTCCCCACAGGGACAGGGAAAGACCTTCGCCGCTGTTTCAGAGCAGTCCTCACCTAACAAGCCCTTTCGTCCGGGCTGGCTCGAAATCATTGTGGGTCTTGTCGTCTTTGTCGCTGTCGCACGTGGGGGTGTGTTGCTGTCCGGGCAGCTCGGTCTCGATCCCGTCGTCTACGGACTGGCCCTCGCCGCGCTGTCTGTTATCGCCCCCTTCGCCGGGTTTGCGGCAGCCGTGTTGCTGCGGATTCGCTCCCTGTATGTTTTTGGCGTGCGTCGCGTCTCTTGGCGTTGGCTGCTCATTGGGGTCGGAGCAGGGGTGGTCGCCTTCGTAGCCAAGGGTTTTGCGGTCATGGCCTACACCGCCCTCACCGGGGATAGCTCCACCCCTCAGGAGGTGTTCGGTGACGGTGGTAGCGGCGGGGTGCTGCCCCTAATCCTATCCACGCTGTTTATCGGTCTGCTCGTGCCCCTGGTCGAGGAACTGCTCTTCCGGGGTGTGATCACTAACGCGCTGCTGCGCTACGGCCCGTTCATTGGCGTTGTGGGCAGCACGCTGATCTTCGCCCTCGCTCACGGTCTCAATGTCGTTTTTGTTGTGGCGGTGGTGGTGGGTCTTGTCCTTGCCGAGCTACAGCGCCGTAGTGGGTCGATCTGGCCTGGTGTCGTCGCCCACGTTGTCAACAACCTGCCCACGGTCTTCGTGTTGGTGCTCACCAGAGCGGCTTGAACAATCATCATCACGCGAAAGGAGTGTCTGCCCATGGCTCGCTTGTTCTCGAACCATCCGCCCGATCCCGATGGACGCACATACAACGTAGAGCCACCAACTCACGCTGGGAGGCAAACCATGATTGCTACGACTTATATCCGAATCTCGCTACTAACTGGAGCCGTGATGCTGGCCATTAGTGCTAAACGCACAATTAAAGGAAAAAGAAATGACTGAAACATTTGGTGCAAAATCGACCGCCGACGAGGTGCTTTCCGGCGTTGATCTCAAGGGAAAGCGATTCCTCGTTACGGGTGCATCGTCGGGCATTGGACTCGAAACCGCCCGCTCACTGGTTTCTCACGGCGCTAGCGTCGTCGGCGCGGTCAGAAACCTCGCTAAAGCTGAGCCAGCCACTGCATCGGTTCGTGATGCCGTGTCGCAGGGCGGCAGCCTGGAGTTGATCGAGCTCGATCTGGCATCCTTGCAAAGCGTTCGTGCCTGTGCGGATAAACTGTTGGCTGACGGCCAGCCGTTCGATGCCATTATCGCTAACGCTGGCGTTATGGCAACTCAGTTCGGTCGGACGATCGACGGCTTTGAAGTCCAGTTCGGGACGAACCATCTGGGTCATTTTGCCCTGATCAATGGGATCGAACCGCTGCTTGCCGAGAATGGACGGCTGGTAGTCCTGTCGTCGCTCTCGCATCGCGGTGCTGATATCGACCTGGACGATCCGAATTTCGAGCAGCAGGCGTACGATCCATGGGTCGCTTATAGCCGATCGAAAACCGCCAATTCACTGTTCGCTGTGGAGTTTGACAGGCGGCATCGCGATCGCGGCATTCGGGCTGCTTCGGTGATGCCCGGAAACAGTCTCACGGATCTACCCCGACACTTCTCGCCAGAGGAGTTGCAGAGACTTTTGCAGACCGTTGACGCAGCGCGCATAGAAGCGGGTTTGCCGCCGAAAGCGTTGAAAGAAATTCCGCAGGCAGCCGCAACGTCGGTCTGGGCAGCAGTCGTGGCGAATAAGGACGAGATCGGTGGACACTATCTCGAAGATTGTGCGATCGCACCGATTGATGACACGCCCAACCCATTTGCCGATGGCGTTAGGTCGTATGCGCTCGACGCGAACAAAGCCAAGCAGCTTTGGGCGAAAAGCGAGGAATTGATCAGCGCTGTGTCTTGAAGGTTATCGCGCACATCTAAACGCAATAATCCATTCCACTTTCGGACTTGGATGAACACTCACAAGAATGCCTGATTGACGTATAAGCGTTAATCACCATGCCTTACGTTTCCCGTAAACTCAACCAGGAAAACACCATGTCACAAAAACTCTCAGGAAAAGTTGCGCTTGTCACTGGTGGCTCCAGCGGCATCGGACTTGCCACTGCTAAACGATTTGTCGCTGAAGGTGCCTATGTCTTTATCACGGGTCGTCGTCAGACTGAACTTGATGCTGCTGTAGACGAGATCGGTAAGAACGTGACTGGCATTCAGGGCGATGTCTCAAATCTGGCAGACCTCGATCGACTTTACGCCACGATAGAGCAAGAGCAAGGTCACTTGGATGTAATCTTTGCGAATGCTGGCGGTGGTGAATTCATCCCGCTTGGATCGATCACCGAGGAGCACTTTGACAAAACTTTCAACACCAATGTCAAGGGTCTACTGTTCACTGTGCAGAAGGCACTGCTGCTGATGCCAGAGGGCGCTTCCATCATCCTGAATGCCTCAACTGCTTCCATCAAGGGTATTCCAGCCTCCAGCGTGTATAGCGCCACCAAAGCCGCCGTGCGATCGTTTGCCCGTACCTGGACACTCGACCTCAAAGACCGCCAGATTCGAGTGAATGTGGTCAGCCCTGGTCTCATTCCGACTCCCGCTTACGATCTTCTCTGGGGACTCAGTGAAGCGCAACTGAAAGAATTGGTGGCGAACCTAGCTAAAAATGTGCCGTTGGGACGAGCTGGTACGTCCGACGAGATCGCCAAAGCCGTTGTCTTTCTAGCTTCAGATGACAGCAGCTATGTAAGCGGCATTGAGCTATTCGTCGATGGTGGCTTCACACAAATCTAAGAGGAGGCAAACACGGCGACCGCTATCTGAGTCTATCTATTACAGATCGGGAATTGGAAGATGAAGCTATCACCAGTAATGCACGCACTGATGAAGCAGATCAAAACTTTTACACGCACAATCAAAGGAAAAGAGATGAAAATACGCTACGGGTTTCAACAGGTTGGTGATGTCGAAGTGTTCTACCGCGAGGCGGGGGCAAGCGATGCGCCAGTGATACTGCTGTTGCATGGCTTTCCGACCGCTAGCCACATGTTCCGCGACCTGATCCCCCTCCTCGCCGATCGCTTTCGGCTCGTTGCGCCAGACCTGCCGGGTTTCGGACAGACCAAGGCACCGCCACGCGGGACATTCGACTACACCTTCGATCGCCTTGCCGATGTGATCGAGGGCTTTACCGAGGCTTTGTCGCTCGATCAATACGTGCTTTACATCTTCGACTACGGTGCGCCAGTGGGACTGCGCCTGGCGATGCGCCATCCTGAACGGATATCTGCGATCGTCTCGCAGAACGGCAACGCCTACCTTGAGGGTTTCAGTGACGAATGGGGGCCGTGGGAAACCTATTGGCGTGAGCCGAGCGCAGCAAACCGGGAAGCCTGCCGACCCTCGCTCGCGCCGGACACAATCCGGAACTGGCAGTATGGTACCGGAGCCGATCCAAACCTTTTGTCGCCCGACGGCTACGAACTCGACATCGCCTACATGGCGCGACCGGACGCAGAGGAGATCCAGCTCGATCTAATCCTTGACTACCGCAGCAACGTCGCGCTCTATCCAGCCTTCCAGTCCTACTTTCGCGAACACCGTCCGCCGCTTCTCGCCGTCTGGGGCCGTCATGATCCGGCGTTTCTACCTGCTGGTGCTGCCGCTTATCAGCGCGATCTCCCGGATGCAAAGATTCATCTGCTTGATGCCGGACATTTTGCGCTGGAGACTCATGCAGAGGAGGTGGCAACGTTGATCCGCGCGTTCCTCGCCAGCACGATCGGTTCCACGCTGCCTCTTTAAGGTGATTGCACAAGAATCTAACAAAGCATTGTAAGAATCTGAAAGCATTCAAGCTTCAGAACTTAATGCACTTCAAGCAGATAGAACAAGCAACTTGTAAGACAAACGAGAATGCTATGACTCACTACGATTACATTGTGATCGGCGCAGGTTCGGCAGGCTGCGTGGTTGCCAATCGGTTAACCGAAGATCCTGAACCAACTGTGTTACTTCTCGAAGCAGGCAATCCAGATACGAAACCAGAGATTCACATTCCAGCAGAATGTGTCAATCTGTTAGGAACTGATGTGGACTGGGGCTATTTCTCCGAGCCAGAACCCTACCTGAATCACCGCAAAATGTTCTGTTCCCGTGGCAAAGTTCTGGGAGGCAGCAGTTCGATTAATTTCATGACCTATATTCGAGGCAATCCTCATGATTATGACCACTGGAAGGAATTGGGAAATTTGGGTTGGAGTTATCAGAATGTTTTACCTTATTTCAAAAAATCGGAACACTCCTCACGAGGTGAATCTGAATTTCATGGAATTGATGGGGAACTGAGTGTAACCGATCTGATTGCGCCGACCGCGATCGCTCAACGATTTGTAGAGGCTTGCGTCGCAGCCGGATATGACTATAACCCTGACTTCAACGCTAAGCAACAAGAAGGAGCAGGACGCTATCAAGTTACGATTAAAGATGGCAAGCGGCATAGTGCTGCTGCGGCTTTTCTTGTACCCATTCTCCAGCGTTCCAATTTGACCGTCACCACTGGAGCATTGGTGACTCGATTGTTATTTGAAGGAACCCGCACCGTTGGAGTGGAATATCTACACGAAGGAACCCGGCATCAAGTTCAGGTCAATCAGGAAGTGATTTTATCAGCAGGTGCGTTCGATTCGCCGAAACTACTAATGTTGTCTGGAATTGGTAATGCAGAAGAACTGCGATCGCTCAATATTCCGGTCGTAGCCGATCGACCCGGTGTGGGTCAAAACTTGCAAGACCATATTCTCGTTCCTATTGTGTATCAAGCAACTCAGGATCTACACTACGCAAGCACGAGCGGGATTGGAGAAGCTGGACTATTGCTGCATAGCGAGGTCAATTCGGAGGTTGCACCTGATTTGCAGTTCTTCTTCAATCCTACCCAGTTCCTTCCCCCTGGCTATGCTCCCGCTGAGTTCGGATTTACAGGGGCTGTCACGTTGACCCATCTGCAAAATGTCGGTAGTGTTAGCTTGCGATCGCCTGATTCCACAGATCCACCCCAGTTTCAGATGAACTATCTGCAAAGTGAAACGGATGTGCAAAAGCTCGTTTTCTCAATTAAATTAATGCGGCAATTACTTCATACCAGTTCCTTGGATGAGTTTCGCGATGCAGAAATCGCTCCGGGTGCCGACATTCAGAGTAATGAAGCCCTTGAAGCATACATTCGGGACACTGCTAGCACACTGGGCCATCCGGTCGGCACTTGCAAAATGGGAACTGATCCGATGGCAGTGGTAGACCCGGAACTTCGAGTACATGGCATTCAAGGGTTGCGAGTTGTTGATGCCTCTATCATGCCAAAGATCACGACAGGAAATACAAACGCACCGACCATCATGATTGGTGAAAAAGCAGCAGATTTAATCAGGAAAAAATCATGACTCTTAATTAGGAGATCGAAATGCCTTACGTTACTGTCGGCCAAGAAAACTCTGCAACCATCGATATTTACTATGAAGATTTGGGAGCAGGTCAGCCTGTGGTGCTCATTCACGGGTTTCCTCTAAACGGTCATTCCTGGGAAAAGCAGGTCTTAGTGCTGCTAAATGCAGGGTATCGAGTCATTACCCAGCGAACCATTCTACGCAGCTCCGCCAACAGTTCTTGTCCTCACGTCAATCTAAATGGCTGCTGTGTTCAGAGCAGCCACCTAACAATGCAGCAGACGGTCTCAAGTTGCTAGTGCTGCGTTCGAGTTTCTTTGCTGCCGCTGATTTGAGCCGTTGGGTGTTTCGGGTAATGTGAGGTGTAGAACAAATGACGGATAAACTTGAGCAGAACAAACAGAAGGTCACGGCATTTTATGACCTGATGTTCAATCAGTGTCAGCCCGCAGAAGCCGTCGAGAAATATGTCGGCGATGTGTACATCCAGCACAACCCAGCGGTGGCTGACGGGAAGCAGGCTTTCATCGAATATTTCGAGAGGATGGCGAAAGAATATCCGGGCAAGTGCGTCCAGTTTAAGCGCGTTTTCGCTGAAGGCGATTATGTAGTCTTACATTGCTACCAACAATGGCCGGGCGACAACGACTGGGCGGGCATCGACATCTTCCGCCTGGATGATAAAGGCAAGATAGTCGAGCATTGGGACGTGCTTCAGACCATCCCGGAAGCGTCGGCTAACGATAACACGATGTTCTGAACAGTCGAGTGCTGGTAGTGTGAAGCCCGGTTTGTACAACGGCACGCCCAAATAGTAGGCAGTATAATTCAGAGGTAACTAAGGCGATCGCAGCCATTTTAGTCAGTCGCATAGTAACACCATAAAAATCTGACAAACTGTCATAAGAATCTGAAAGAAACCGAGCATTAAAATTCATTACACTTCAGTTAAATCAGACAAGAATCCAATGCGGTATTCATAGGAGATTGCAATGCCTTACGTTACTGTTGGTCGAGAAAATTCTGCAACCATCGATCTCTACTACGAAGATCTTGGGACAGGTCAACCGATTGTACTAATTCATGGATTTCCATTGAACGGACATTCCTGGGAGAAGCAGGTTTTAGTTTTACTGAACGCAGGATATCGAGTAATTACCTACGATCGCCGAGGATTTGGCAACTCCAGTCAACCCTCATCTGGCTATGACTACGATACCTTCGCCGCCGATTTGAATATACTCATGACCAACCTTGACTTGCAAAATACCGTTTTGGTTGGCTTCTCAATGGGGACGGGCGAAGTGACGCGCTATCTTGGCAAATATGGTTCGGAGCGAGTGCAGAAAGCCGTGCTGATGGCTCCAGTGCCGCCCTTTTTGCTGAAGATCAACGAGAATCCTGAAGGTGTTAACCAAAGCGTTTTTGATGGCATTATGAAAGCGATCGTTGCAGATCGTCCAGCTTACTTTTCTGAATTTTTCAAAGCGTTCTTCAATGTGGATGTGTTGTTGGACGATCGCATTAGCAACGATGCTATTCAAGCCAGTTGGAATGTTGCCGTAGGTGCGTCTGCAAAGGGAACGTTGGATTGTGTATCTTCCTGGCTGACTGATTTCCGCGATGATTTGCCCCGCATTGATGTACCAACCCTGATCATTCATGGAGATAGCGATCGCATTTTGCCACTGGAATCCACCGCAGCCAGACTCCCGAAGCTGATTAAAAACAGTCAACTGGTTGTCATTCCTGACGGACCGCACGCCATCAACTGGACTCATGCTGATCAGGTCAATCCCGTGTTACTAGACTTTCTTCAACAGAAAAATTAATCAGCGACCTGCCGCGTTTCTAACTTGCAACCTGGCAGTACAGTCACGGTTGCACTAGCAGTTCAGCGAAATCCAAGTTAGGGCGGAGTGTATGAGTTTGGAGTGACTGTCTATCCAGTTGGAGAACAGAAAAAGATGATGAACCAAAACAAAGAGATTTACGAGTGCGTCATTGTCGGTGGCGGTTCCGCTGGACTCAGTGCGGCACTGCTTTTAGGCAGAAGTCGCCGTCGAGTGTTAGTCTGCGACAAAGGGAATCCGCGTGACGCACCCGCACACGAATCGCACAGCTTTTTCACCCGCGATGGCATCAGTCCGCATGAACTTTTGAGCATCGGGCGCGACCAACTCAAACCTTATGAAAGCGTTGAATTTCAAGCGATCGGGGTTAAGGAAATCAACCCATCCGGCAATCAATTTGAAGTTGTGTTTGAAGATGGCACAATAAAAAAATCGCGCAAGATTTTGCTGGCTTTCGGGGTAATGGATGAATTTCCGCCTCTCGAAAACTTTGGTAATTTCTGGGGCAAAAGCGTGTTTCATTGTCCCTATTGCCATGCCTGGGAAGTGCGCGACGAACCGCTTGCCATTGTTGGAAATGGCGAAACGGGCATCGAAATGGCGGCATTGCTAAAAAATTGGAGTGCTGATTTAGTCCTCTGCACCAACGGCAAAGCCGATCTAACCGCTGATCAAAGGACACTGTTGGAAAACCACAAAATCCTTGTTCGCGAAGAGAAAATCATCCGACTCGAAGGCGATAACGGACAATTAGAAAACATTGTTTTTGAGACAAACGAGAAAATTGCGCGTCGCGGAATACTGATCCGACTAAAGCAAACACTCCGTTCAAACCTAGCTGAAAAGTTAGGCTGTGAGTTGAATGAATTCAATTTAATCAAGACGACCACTGTGTTTAACGAAACTAGCGTCAAAGGCGTTTATGCGGCAGGTGACATCACTTCACCCATGCAAGTGATCACCGCTGCTGTTTTTCAGGGTAGCGTTGCTGCTAGCGGCTTAAATCACTCTCTGATTATGGAAGATTTCGTCTAAATCAAGGTGATTCAATCTTCATCAGAACAAGCATCGTGGCTGGTCTAGTTTCATAGACCAAGAGAGTAGGGAAAGTCATGCGTGTTAATTACATATCAAGTCTACAGAGCGATCTAATGGTGGACTCACAGCGAACCGATCCATTTCAAGAGAGAACAAATGGGCTTGATTTTTAGATCGTAACTAAAGGAATTAATTCTATGTCAATTTTTGTCTTAGTTCATGGCTCCTGGCATGATGGTTCTGCTTGGCAAGCAGTCGTTGATCATTTAGAAGCAAAAGGACATCACGCTTTTGCTCCTACGATCGCTGGACATGGAAAAGGCGTTGATAAAAACGTCAACCATGCTCAATGTACGCAATCGATCGTTGATTACATTGTTAGCGAAGACTTAACCGACATTGTTCTACTAGGACATAGTTTCGGCGGTACAGTGATTGCGAAAGTTGCTGAAGCGATTCGCGATCGTATTCGACGGCTCATCTTCCTCAATGCCTTTGTCCCCAATGATGGCGAGAGCCTCGCAGATAACATCCCACCCGACTCTCAAGCGTTATTCGACAAGCTATCAAAAGAATCGAATGACAATACGCTGATGCTACCGTTTGAGATTTGGCGAGAAGCGTTTATCAACGACGCTGACCTCGAACTGGCTCGATCCAGTTACGCACAATTATCACCTGAACCGTATCAACCGTTCATTGACAAGTTGGACTTGAAGCAGTTTTACTCGTTGCCCATTCCTAAAAGTTACCTCTACTGTACAGAAGATAATGTCCTCCCTCAAGCCGAACAGTGGGGTTGGCATCCCAAAATGTCTAATCGCTTGGGACTATTTCGGTTCGTGCAAATGCCCGGTAGCCATGAGGTGATGTTTTCTAACCCGATCGGTTTAGCAGAAAAGATTACTGTGGCAGGACGGGACTAGCAACATGATGGCTTCATAATAAAACAAACGAGTTGCCGTTCTTTGAGAAGTAGAAAAATAGCTTGAATACCGTTGAGTGACTCAATTAACAACACGGAGAGACATAAGAAGAAATCATGGAAACTAGACAAATTGTCATCATAGAGCGACTGCAACAAGCACAGAACGCACAAGACCTGGAAGCGCTTTTAGTCTGCTTTGCACCCAACTTTCAGGGCAATCATCCACTCCATCCTGAGCGAGGTTTCGAGGGAATTGAGGATGCCCGTAAGAATTGGTCTGGCATCTTCCACGATATCCCAGACTTTCACTCAGAGTTGCTCCGTTCGGCAGTTGAGGATGACACGGCTTGGGCTGAGTGGTACTGGTTCGGCACCCATCTTGATGGTACGCAGTTTGGGATGCGCGGCGTGACTACTCTTGGGGTACCAGCAGACCAGATCGAGTGGGCACGCTTGTATATGGAACCTGTATCAGCGAGTAGCGAATAACCCGTAAACTATCCACTCGAACAAAGGAGGGATTCAAATGTCAGAGAAAAATAAGTTCTTCAGCTTACCTCCATCGCTAGTTTAATTCCGTTCACCTACTCAGTACTGTTTCGGTTGTCCGTAAACGTTCAACATCCCGGATAGGCGGCGCACCAAACATGCGGGCATATTCGCGGCTAAACTGTGAAGTACTCTCATACCCGACTTGATAAGCAGCTTGAGTTGCATCGATCGCCTCAGCCAGCATCATCTGACGTGCGGTTAACAATCTCAATTGTTTTTGGTATTGCAGCGGACTCATTGAGGTGACTGCTTTGAAATGGCGATGGAACGATGCCGTAGACATATTCGCTTGTTCAGCGAGATCCTCAACCCGCAACGGCTGGCTAAACTCTGCCTTAATTTGTCTGATTACTTCTGCAATTCGCTGCATGTTGCTGCCAGCGGTGGCAACCTGACGAACAGTTTCACCTTGGTGATCGGTGAGTAGACGGTAATAAATTTCGCGGATCATCATCGGGGCGAGAAACAGGATATCCTGTGGTGTCTCTAACAGGTTGATTAACCGGATGATGCAATCCAGCAAAGACGGATTGGCATCGCTAACGCACCAGCCTCTGACCGAGTTTTCTTTGCGATCGTTGTCTCGGTTTGTTTGAGCAATAATCTCACAGAGTTGAACTGGGTCTAGCTTCAGCTTCAAGCCGAGATAGGGTTGATCGGGTGTCGCCTCGATCATGCAGACGCTCAACGGCAAATCCACTGGCATCACCAAATATTGAGCAACACCATATTGAAAGTTTTCCTCATTCAGCGATAATTTCTTTTCGCCCTGTGCCGCCATAGCAAACAACGGTTCGCTGACTGTTTGGATGGTTGTACAAGTATCGCATCGCACAAAGACTAAGGAATCGATCGCAGTTGGATAATAAATGCCTCCCTTGCTGTCTGTGTGTCGATCGATGAGTGTTGCCAATTCTGCACATTTGGCGATTGACAAATGCCGTTGCGTTGGCAAAATCTCTCCATTGGCAGAAGCGTCGATCGCGAGATTATAGCTTAGTACCTCGATCGTCATACTGAACTCCTAAATTGATGTAGCCTTGCTCATGCAGTCATTATAGGAAACCTTTCTTCTTTGCCTGCATCTTTTGAGAGGATTAGGCAATCATCTGCGGAGTTTGTGCATTTACCCTCCTGATTCTTGCTTATAGGATGAAACTATTCGAGCGGTCTAAAGCCTCTAGTGCTGCGTTCAAGTTTCTTTGCCGCCGCTGATTTGAGTAGTTTATGGACAACTGTGAAACGACTACTCCTGTCCGTTGCTGCCGTGGTACTCGCCAGAGTGTGGGCTTCCTCCAGCGGCAAAACTAAGGATGTAGAAACCACTATAGCCAATCGTACTGAACAGAGGAACTGTTGGAGGGTTTCCCCCGGAGCTTAATGATGTGATGTAAGCATCGTGTTCGTTATGTCCTGTAAACCACAAACCTTATTTGCTGATTCCCATGCTGAACACACTGATAAACGAAGAAACACCAAAGCTCACCCCTCGCCCACTACGTCCTTTTACCCTATTCATCGGCTCGATCTCCTATCTGGGAGTTGGTGTCCTCAACCCGATTATGCCTGCCTTAATCGAGGGACGATATGGCGGCACCGCGTTTCACGTCGGGTTAATGTATACCACATTGGCAACCGCGCAATTTATTGGTAGTCCTGTCATTGGGCTACTAAGCGATCGCTATGGGCGACGACTCATTCTGCTGTTCAGCTTACTAGGCGCAGCGATCGCCTACCTGATCATGGGTATAGGCGGCGCGCTGTGGGTGATGTTCGCCGGGTGGATCATCTTTGGTATCACGGATGGTACAGCAAGCTCGATTTTTGCCTACATTGCAGATACCGCAACTCTAAAGGCTCGTACTCGTGCCTTCGCATTTATGAGCGCGGCAACGGGCGTGGGTTTTACAATTGGCCCCATGATCAGCGCCCGGCTTGCATCCATCGATCTGGCAATTCCCTTGTATATCGTGGCAGCCACAAGTGTAGTCGGTTTGGTATGGGCCTATTGGGCAATGCCGGAAACGTTCCCTGACAACCCTCGTGTTGCACGAGTCTCGCTCCGTCAATTGAATCCGTTGAGTCAGCTATTTGTGGACTTGCGCAATCTGCATCTGCGCTGGCTAATGCTCAGCTTTTTGCTGACCACGATGACATCCATCATCACCTCATCAAATCTGGCTGCGATGACCAATGATTTGTTTGGCTGGCAACCACAGCAAATTGCGCCAATTTTCATGTTGCTGGGTGTGGTTGAAGTCCTTTCTCTGGTCTTGATCATGCCTGTCCTACTCAACTTTCTGAGAGAAATTCAAATTACTAGCCTTGGTGCGGTTATTCTGAGCATTGCGTTTGTATTATTTGGTTGGTTTTCTCTGACTGGGCTACCAGCACTGGTGTACATGGCAGCAATCATGGCAAACATTGGCACGGCATTGTTGGAGGTATCACTTCAGGGATTGATGTCAAAAACAGTCGCACCCGAAGCTCAAGGACGCATCCAGGGCAGCTACAGGGCAACGTTTGCACTAGGACGAATCATCGGCCCTTTATGGGCTGGTTGGCTCTACCAACAGATTAGCCCCTCAATGCCCTACTGGATCGGTGCAGGGCAAATGATGTTGGTTTTGATCTTGACTCGGTTTGCAGCATCTAAACTTCAACACAAAGGAAATGCACAATGAAGGCAACCCGTCCAGCAATTAGGCGAAATGTTTCCCGTCGGTCGATACTTGGATTGTTAGGATTTGGTGCCGCCACCGCTGCCTTAACACCCACTTTTTTGAAGACGGCACGGGCACAGAATCAAACCCAAACCCAACCGTCGCCACCTGCTTCAACCCAACCATCGCAGATCATCACGAAGGAAATCCCGCGCACAAAGGAGAAACTACCTGCAATCGGTCTGGGAACGTTTATGACCTTTGATGCTTTATCTAATCAGCCTCGCGATCAGCTTCAGCAAGTGATGCGCCGCTTTTGGGATGCAGGCGGGCGAGTGGTCGATACCTCACTGCTCTACGGGATGTCGGAAGTGAACGTGGGCGAATTTGCCAGAACACTCGGCTTGACCAATGATTTGTTTATTGCTAACAAAACCTGGGCAACTGGTGAGTATCTGGGCGATCGCAGTCAGGCGCAGCGTCAGTTTGAACAATCACTGGCACGATTGTCTCGCGGTTCCTTTGGAGTTGCGCAAAGCGCTAAACGCATTGATGTAATGCAGGTTCATAGCTTGGTGAATGTAGATGCAATTTTGCCCCTGTTAAAAGCATGGAAAGCAGAAGGTAAAATTCGCTACGTGGGCGTTACCCACCACGATCCGTTATATTTTGCTGCGCTTGAGAGGTGGATCGAGAACGGCGATCTAGACTTTGTTCAACTTCGCTACTCAATTCGTCAGCGTGGAGTTGAAGACAGAATTCTTCCTGCGGCAGCGGCGCAAGGAACAGCAGTCTTAGCCAACATGCCCTTTGAGAAAGCCCGCCTTTTTGAATTGGTAAAGGGGCAACCGCTACCCGATTTTGCTAGCGAATTTGGCTGCAAGAACTGGGCACAGTTTTTTCTCAAGTATGTGATTTCTCACCCGGCTCTAACCTGTGCGATTCCCGCAACCACAAACCCCGATCACGTTGTTGAGAATATGGGGGCACTAAGAGGATCGCTACCTGATGCTTCAATGCGTATCCGAATGGTGGAACACATGGAAAACCTTTCCGGCTTTGACAACCTTCTCCAAACGCCTTGGTATCCTGGCAAGAATTTTAGCGGGTTGGTTCGCCTGCCAAATCCACGCCCGATCGGTTGAGATGGAGTCTGTATTATGTTGCGTAGATTTAGGTATTTGATTTTCCTGTCGCTGGTGGTCTTTTCGCTCATAGCACTAGGTTCGCCCGTGCTCAGTCAAGCCCAAAGCCAGTTGCCCTATTGGACTAAAGCTGCACCGCCAACAGTCGCTCGGCAAGAACTTTATCCAGAAGTTTTGAACGGAAAAATTTACGTGGTCGGCGGTTTACTCAGCCCAAACACCGGGTTCTCAGCGCATTTCGAGTCTTATGATCCAGTTAATAATGCATGGACAGCCTTGAGACCGATACCTGAAGCCCGCCATCACATTACACTGTCGGCAGTCAATGGCTTGCTCTATGGTATTGGCGGTTTCACAGGTGGGTTTCCAGACTGGCAGGCGCAGCCGACCATGTTCATCTACAATCCTGCCTCTAATACTTGGACTGGAGGGATTGACCTACCAGTAGCTCGCGCAGAGGGCATCTCCGCAGTGGTGGATAACAAGATCTACCTGGTTGGTGGGCGCATTCGAGCCACTGAGAATGCTCGACTGTTCAACGACCATATCGACAGCGTGCGTAACGAAGTATTCGATCCGATGACTAAACGCTGGTCAACCCGTGCCGACGCACCGACAGCGCGCAACAGTGCAGCATCGGCTGTCATTGATGGAAAAATCTATGTGGTTGGGGGTCGCAAGTTTTCCAAGAATGCTGATGGCACTGCTCGCCAAGTCAATGTGCCAAATCTTGAGGTCTACGATCCCAAACTCGATCGTTGGGAAACGCGATCGCCGCTGCCTCAAGCCCAAGGCGGTCTGGCTGCAACCGCACTCAACGGCAAGCTTTACGTGTTTGGCGGCGAACAGTGGGTTCCAGAGCAGAAGGTTTTCGCCGAAAGTTGGGTATATGACCCGCAAACCGACGTGTGGGAGGCATTGCCGCCCTTGCCAACGCCACGACATGGATTGGGAGCATCGGCAATTGGCAACCGAATCTTTGTGTTTGGTGGCGGAACTCAAACAGGTGGAGGTGCAGCAACAGCAACCCACGAAGTACTGGTATTGCCCACCTAGAGTGCGAGGATTAGGCAATCATCTGCAAGGTTTGTGCATTTAACTTCCTGATTCTTGCTTGTAGGATGAAACTATTCAAGTACAACAGTCTCTAACTGCGGTTCGGCACTCAGATATTGCCTCTGCAATTAGATGTTATCGATCGAGCGGCAGACTTCGCAGCCGTCAGGCTGCAAACGATCATTTTGACAGTTTGAATGACACATCGGCACTACGGTTTTGTGGCTCAGAACGCAAATCAGTATCAAACCGTATTGAGAAAAATCAGGTCTTTTATGAAAACACAATTGATGCTCAAAACATTAGCAGCGACGATCAGTTTGGGAGCTTTTGCATTGATGAGTTGTACTCCTAAATCTACGGCAGAAGCACCTGCGCCAGAATCCTCCGTAGAAGCTTCTGCTACTGAATCTCCGTCAGTTGTTCCATCTCCTCCAACCTCTAGTAATCGCCAAACGATGAATCCAAATCAAGCCAATACAGAAGCCGACCAATCAAATAACCCTTACGTCGGAATGTGGGTCACGCAAGATGGTCATATCCGCCATGAACTTCTACCCAACAACCGCTACGACGAAGCTCGCGGCGACAGAGAAAGCGCGTATCAGGGACGCTATGAAATCACAGGAAATCGCATTAATTACTGGGACGATACTGGATTTACCGCTGATGGCGAGTTTCGTGACGGCGTACTTTATCACGGCGGATATGTTTTTTACCGAGAATGATGAGCCGATGAGATCTCCAACATATCGAAGAAGTTGGTGAAGCCGAAGCCTGCCAGCAGATCGAAATGAATCAACTACATAAATGTGAAGTCATCGAAGCAAACTACCCCACTCAATTAGACCAGATATGAACAAGATAATTACCGTTTTCATTTTCACTCTCATCGCATTCTTACCTGGTATCGCGATCGCTCAAATTCAACCAGAACATCAAAGCTACTCTGCACAGAACATTGAAGTGATCAGTCAGGAACAAACTCAACTAGAAAACCAGAGCCGTCGTGAAAATGGCAACGAAGTCATCAATAAGCTGACAGGTGGAGCAGGACAGCCCGTACTCAATGCCCTGCGTCAGGATTTCCCGTTTTTGGCAGATGCGATCGTTGACTATTCACTCGGTGAGGTCTGGTCGCGTCAGGGGCTAGACGATCGCACTCGCCAGCTTGCTACTGTTGCCGCTTTTGCTGCTCAGGGCAATCTACCGCAACTGAGGGTTCATGCAGGCTATGCGCTCAGACTTGGCGCGACACAGGATGAACTGAAAGAAATCATTTACCTGACTACGGTAACGGCTGGTTTTCCGCGCTCGATTGATGCTGCCCAGGCATTACGAGAAGTTTTTACCACATCCTCACAGAATCTGAACAATGCACAGTAACTCAGACTCACAACCATAAAATTATCTGGAGATAGTCTCATGACAATTGCCGAAAACAAAACAACCACACAGAAGGTCGTACTAATTACGGGCGCGAGCAGCGGTATTGGTGAAGCCACTGAGAAACTGCTCGCCCAAAATGGTGCAAAAGTCGTTTTAGGGGCACGGCGGACAGACAGGCTAGAGAAGCTAGTCAAGGAGATTTAAGCATCCGGTGGCACAGCAGAATTCAGAGCGGTCGATGTCAGCGATCGCGAAGATGTGAAAGCATTTGTTGAGTTTGCCAAAGACAAATTTGGTCGCGTCGATGTCATTTTTAACAATGCAGGCGTGATGCCCCTATCTCCGATGAATGCCCTGAAAGTCGAGGAATGGGACAACATGATTAATGTGAATATCCGGGGCATATTGAATGGTATCGCAGCTGGGCTACCGATTATGGAAGCGCAAGGGGGTGGGCAAATCATCAATACTGCGTCCATTGGTGCCCATGTGGTAGCACCCACTGCGGCAGTTTACTGCGCAACTAAGTATGCGGTTTGGGCAATTTCCGAAGGACTGCGGCAGGAATCACAAAATATTCGCGTCACTACCATATCTCCGGGTGTCGTTGCCACTGAACTTGGCTCTGATATCACCGATGAGTCATCCAAAGGTTTTTTGAAAGAACTTCGCAAAACTGCACTTGCCTCAGAGGCGATCGCGAGAGCCGTTTTATACGCTGTGTCCCAGCCGGACGATGTTGATGTTAATGAAGTGATTGTCCGCCCGATCCGCCAGATGATGTAAACACCAGACGACATCACTCCGTCTCGTCACTGACTTATTCAAGTCTTCAGTCCACAAAATCGACTCGCTTTAATGCGGCACTCAGTTCTGCCATAACCATCAACAGAAACGCGAACTTTAGCCGAGAGATGGCGGTTTTGTGGAGCACGGCGATCCACCCACCCCATCTCTCCCTAACCGCTCTTTCCCACAACTAACGACACTGTACTCAATCTTTTGCTGAAGGATGAAATTATCTGAGTACAAGCGAATCGTTTCTGTTCGCCTGATCGAAATGATCGTGTTCCACCTCTTGCCGAATGCGAGAGGTGGAATGAGACAGTCTATTGACACGGATAAACATGGAGTCACGAGGAAAATTTTATGTATGTAGTTTTCGGTGCGACTGGACAGACGGGTTCTGCGGTTGCTGACGCTTTGCTTGAGAAAAATCAGTTGGTGCGCGTCGTTTTGCGCTCGAACAAAACCGCTGATGCTTGGCAGGCGAAAGGCGCGGACGTTGCTTTCGCTGATGCCATTGACGCAGATGCGATAACCAAGGCGTTAGACGGCGCGATCGCCGTTTATGCAATGAATCCACCTGCTTATCAGGCTGCCGATATGTTCACCGTAGCCAAAAACATTGGCGCAGCCTATGTTGAAGCGATCGCGCAATCCAGTGTGCAAAAAGTTGTTTTGCTTTCTTCGGTCGGCTCGCAGCACGCTACTGGCACAGGCAACATCATGACAACTTACCTTTTGGAAAATATCTTCGACGATTTGACGATTCCCGTCACGTTTCTGCGGGCGGCGGGATTCATGGAAAACTGGAACGGCATGACTGCGATTGCCGCCGAAAAAGGCATTTTGCCGAGTTTTTATAGTCCGCTAGACCGTAAACTCCCGATGGTTTCCGCTACCGACATCGGACGCGCTGCCGCTGAAGCGTTGACCGAAGACTGGACGGGCAAACGCATCATTGAACTGTATGGTGCGGCAGATTATTCGCCAAATGATGTCGCCGCCGCTTTTGCTGCTGCGCTCAAGCGCGATGTGCAAGCCGTTGCCCTTCCCGAAAGTGAGTGGCAGGCAACAATTGCCAGTTTCGGTTTTTCGCCTGAAGTCATCAACAGTTACAGCGAGATGATGCGCGGCTTTAATTCCGGTCATATTGTTTTTGAAAACAACGGAACTGAAACGCGCAAAGGACAAATGACAATCGAAGATTTCGCCGCCAAAACTGCAAAAGCGCAAAACCTGATTTAGGATTTCGCGCACAAAGACTCAAGATTCATTGAATCACTAGCTTTAACCAGGAGAAAACCATGACAAACAACACAAAGATCGCATTAGTCACAGGAGCGAGCCGAGGACTGGGCAAAAATACTGCTTTGGCACTTGCCAAAAAAGGAGTCGATGTGATCGTGACGTATCACAGTAGCGAGGCAGAAGCAAATAGCGTTGTCTCTGCGATCGCAGAAATCGGTGGTAAAGCCGCTGCCCTGCAACTGGACACTTCCAGCACGAAAACCTTTGATGAATTTGTGGCACACATCAAACAAACACTTCAAGATCAGTGGCAGACTGAACAGTTTGATTTTCTGGTGAACAATGCGGGGATTGGAATCCATAAGCCGTTTGCCGAAACTACGGAGGACGATTTCGATCGCTTGATGAACATTCAATTCAAAGGCGTTTTCTTCCTCACCCAAAAGCTGTTGCCCCTGCTCAAGGACGGCGGACGAATTGTGAATCTTTCGTCGGGGCTGGCTCGCTTTACACTGCCGGGCTACTCCGCTTATGCCAGCATGAAAGGCGCGATCGAGGTGCTGACGCGATACATGGCAAAAGAACTAGGACATAGACAGATTGCTGTAAATGTTGTGGCTCCGGGCGCGATCGAAACAGATTTTGCAGGCGGTGCAGTTCGTGACAATCCAGAAATCAACAACTTCCTCGCTTCGCAAACGGCTCTAGGTCGTGTGGGTCTTCCCGGTGATATTGGAGGTGCGATCGCATCTTTACTTTCTGAAGATAACCGCTGGGTGAATGCTCAGAGAATTGAAGTCTCTGGCGGTATGTTTCTTTAATTCACACTGACTAAAACAAAAGGAACCTAAAACAAAAGGAAAACTCGCTATGTTGAATGTAGAAAACAAAGCCGTTGCTATCACCGGAGCCAGTAGCGGTATTGGTGAAGCAACTGCTAGATTGCTGGCTCGTCAGGGTTTACGGATTGTGTTAGGGGCGCACCGATCGACTGAAAGCAATCGCTGCCGAAATTCGCTCTAAAGGTGGCGAAGCAGAATACCGCACCCTTGATGTCACTAACCTCGAAGACATGCAAGCCTTTGTCGAGTTTGCACAAGCTAAATTTGGTCGCCTTGATGTTGTGGTGAACAATGCAGGCTTGATGCCGCTCTCCAGGCTAGAGGTACTAAAGATCGATGAATGGAACCGCATGATCTATGTGTTTTCAGTGTGCCAATGTACAACTTCAGCATTCCGTCCAATTTCCAAGCCTACATTGATCAAGTGGTTCGTGTGGGTCGCACATTCATGGAGGAGAATGGTCAAGTCAAAGGACTAGCAGACGGTAAAAAAGTTTTGTTCATCACATCGCGAGGCGTTGAGTTTGGAGCAGAGTCTCCTTACGAAGGATGGGATAGTCAGGAACCTGCGCTCCGGTATGCTTTTCAATACATGGGTGTGACCGACATTCAGTTCATTCATGCCAATGGTCTAGATCTGGGAGACAAGGCACGAAAACGGGGGATAGACGAAGCACAATCTAAAGTTCAAGAGCTAGTTGATGGCTGGTACACTAGTCAGCGAATCAGTCGATATTGATATTATCGGAAAACGGATTTAGCGATTACTCTGGGGGAACTTGCTTCGCAGACCGCGGACATTGCCTTACAAGTCGGTTTCTTCAGTCAGAGCCATCTGATGCAACAGTTCAAGTGCCTCACTGGAATGACCTCCAAGCAGGTTCGCTAACCCCATAAGAATCTGAAAGAAGTTGAGCGTTGGCAATCATTACACTCAAGTTAAATCAGACGAGAATCCAATGCAGCTTGCATCAGACGGACAACAACAGGATTGGCAAAACTACAAGTTTAAGGTGGTGGATAATATGATTAAGTGCAAAGATTTTGCGCCTCGGATTACTGAACGCGGACCTTTCGGCGGAGCTGCCGAGTATGAATCCTTCTCTGAGGTTGTGAGTGCTGTCAATCAGTGGATCGAAAGTACAACGATACAGGCGATCAATGTTGAAACCGTTGTTTTACCCGATCGGATTGAAGGCACAAGTGATGATGTCTACGGAGTGACGACCAGTAATGCTTTCTACCCAGTGATGATCAGTCAGGGTCTTACAGTCAATTGCTTTCAATCTCATCAGGGGTAGATTCCCCGCCCCTTGGGGCGTAAGAAGGCTCAGAAAAAATGGCTGTTCATACTC
>NZ_JBJPHS010000061.1:0-39215 GCF_052939495.1 Phormidesmis sp. 146-12
GGATGTTGCTCCAAGTTCTCAAAGATGAGCAATTGTTAGTAGTTGTGAGAAAATCGCTCACTGTTGTTTGACCTTTAGTCATTCGCTGTTAGACTACTTGTACTATTTCTCACCTAATCGTTATGCCTCGGTTTCTTCATGTCGCAGATGTTCATTTGGGATTTGATCGCTACGACAGCAAAGAGCGCACCAAAGATTTTTACCTGGCGTTTGAGGACGTGTTGCAGAAGTATGCGATCGAGGCTGAGGTTGATTTTGTCGCGATCGCAGGCGATTTGTTTGAGCATCGCACCCTTCAGCCCAACATTCTCAATCAGGCAAAACTGTGTTTGCAAATGCTGAAGGAACAGCACATTCCCGTCATTGTAATCGAGGGAAATCACGACAATCGCCCCTACGGAACGCAGACTAATTGGCTGAAATACCTGGCGCAAGATGAACTGCTGATTTTGTTGGAGCCAGAGCGATCGGCTCAGGGAGAAGTCGTCTACGAAATGTGGAATGGCGAATCGGGCGGCTATATTGATCTCGACTGTGGGGTGCGTGTCCTGGGTTCTCAGTGGTATGGAGCGTCTGCACCGGGAGCGATCGAGCGTTTGGCAGATGCCATTCAACAACTTCCGGCGAGTCCGGGGCATTCGGTGATGCTGTTCCATCACGGGTTAGAAGGGCAGATTGCAAGATATCAAGGGGCGTTGCGCTACAACGATTTGTTACCGCTTAAAGCCGTCGGAATTGACTATTTAGCGTTGGGTCACATTCACAAAAACTATAGCGAACAGGGTTGGATTTTTAATCCAGGGTCGTTGGAGGCAAATAGTGTTGAAGAGTCGAAATACGATCGCGGTGCTTATCTAGTAGAACTGACTCCTGAAGGCATTCAAGCAGAGTTAAAAAAAGAGTATTATCAGAGACCTTTTGTGCGATTAAAGCTGACGGCGCGGGGTCAAGAAAGTCTCGAAGAAATTGAGGAAATGGCGATCGCTCAAGTTCAATCAGCCATTAAATCAAAACAGTTGAAGCCTGAGAAAAAACCAATGGTTGAGTTGAGAATTGAAGGGCAGGTAGGCTTCGATCGATTGGAACTTGACACCAAAAAACTTCAGCAACAACTCAAAGAACTCAGTGGCGCTTTGATATTTTTACTGAAGTATGAAGCAAACGCTGTGGAATACGCTTCACCGTTGCCAGAAGATGCCACTCGGCTCCAAATTGAGCAAGAAGTATTCACGGATTTGGTCGCCGCGCACAATAGTTATAAAGGGCGATCGATCGAACTGGCTCAAGGATTAATTAACCTCAAAGATCTGCAACTCGAAGACCGACCCGAAGCAGAATTATATGATTTCATTCAGCAATTGTTAGCGTGAATTCGCTGAAAGTTTTTCGCTTCGATGTTGGGATCTTCTGCCCCCCAAGCTGCCATTTTGAGGGACTTCACTTATGGGGGATTTAGCTGGCTCTGTGGATCTGCAAGCGAAGCGAAGAAGCTCATCAAACTGACGTAACTGACGTAATGGTTAGAGAACGTTTGAAACGTACCAGAAGCCACTTTACAGTCTGGGGGCGGGTGAATCCGATAAACGATACGTTTCAAACATCCTCTAAGTGATGGTGGGCGACTTTCAGCACCAGCTTTCTTGATGCGCTTGTTTTTTGGACTGAATATTGCCCAAGTGTTTCTTTACGGTATCGATCGTGATGTACAGTTGAGCCGCGATTTCTTTACGTGATTTGTTACAGCGTCGTAAAAACCAAACCTCCGCTTCACGAGGGGTCAATCCATACTTTTTTGCTTCGGTCACTGCCAGACTTTGCATCGATTGCTGCTGGTCTTCAAGTCGGACTAAAAGAGAAGGTTCTTGAGCATCTTCTAGCGTGATCCATTGGACTCGAAGGCGAAAGGTTTGAAGCTCAGTGTTGATTTCGGACTCAATGATGAGCGGATGTTCTCCATAGAGTTCTCGACTTTCGATCAGGGCTTCGCACGATCGCCAAACTTCTTCGGGCAGCGCATTTTTTTGAGGATTCAACTGTTGGCAAATCTGGGCAGCAGGTGTGTTGGCATAAATAAATTCACCTTGCAGATTCACAATGAGAATGCCATCGACAAACCCTTCCAGTACAGAGGTAAAAAAGTGATTAGAATTTTCAGAGGAACTCATGTTCATTATGGGGGCTGGGAATGAACGGTTAACTAACTATTGCTTCAGTACGTTTGAATAGATCCAGTCATGCACTTCACTACAAAAAGTAGGCGTGATTTCCAGAAAGTTGCGGCGAAGCATTCCGTGAACTTACTTACGAAGCTAAACCAAACTTTTGCCCGTGACGGTGGAGAAAAGTTAGAAGTTGCGATCGCTCAACGTAAGGAAAGGTTAGTTAAATGTTAGTTTCCTAGAAAAGCGTGAGATTCTAGATTTTGGAAGTCTGTAATCTTACGGATTGTTTTATTCTCCATCACCGGAAATCTACGTAGCCAACTTGGATCACTTAATGAAGATCACGATCGATTGGTGAAGAGTCTACGATCGCGGTCAATCAGGAGATTTTGGGGTGCAGTCCGATGACCATCGAAGAAGCACTGATCGTTTTGGATAGCCTGCTCGGAAGACAACGCCTGACCCATCTGCAAGAAACCGTTTTTTGTCGCGCTTGGGAGGGTCAAACCTATGAACAAATCGCCACTACCGAGGGCTATGACGCTGACTATGTAAAGCTGGTCGGTTCTCAACTGTGGCAACTGATTTCTGAACTGGTCGGACAACGGGTGACCAAAAATAACTTTCGAGTTGTCCTGCGCCAACGGATCGGGACTTCTGAACCAAAAGAGCTAACTCCTCCCTCATCGTTTCTTCCCTCTCCTTCTTCTTGCTCTGATTCGACTTATCAGGATTGGGGCGAAGTAATTGATCTGTCCAATTTTTGTGGTCGATCGCATGAGCTAGAAATTTTAGAACAGTGGGCCACTTCGTCCAGGCTAATTGCCATCTTAGGCATGGGCGGCATGGGCAAAACCGTTCTCTCGGTCAAACTAGCGCAGCGGTTGCAGAACCAATTTGAGTATGTGATTTGGCGATCGCTTAGAGACGCGCCAACGGTCGAAACCATTTTGTCTGATCTGATCCGATTTCTTTCTCAGCAGCAAGAAACAGAACTCCCAGATTCGGTAGACGGCAAGTTAGGTAGGCTGATGCACTATCTAAGACAACACCGCTGTTTGCTGATCTTGGACAACGTTGAGTCTATCTTAGGGACGGGCGAACAAGCTGGACATTACCCGATCGGGTACGAATTTTATGGTGACCTGTTCAAACGGATTGGCGAAACGCTGCATCGAAGCTGTGTGGTGATTACCAGCCGTGAGAAACCGAGAGAAGTGGTGGCGCTAGAAGGGATGGCGATCCGATCGCTCAAAGTGACGGGTCTCAATTCATTAGAGACGATCGAGTTACTCAAAACAAAGCGCCTGTCTGCTACCGAGGCCGTTTTTGGGCAACTGATTGAAATGTATGCGGGGAATCCTCTGGCGCTCAAGATTGCGGCGACGACGATTCAAGACTTGTTTGATGGCGACGTATCCGAATTTCTCAAACATGGAACAGCAGTTTTTGGCGATATTTCTGACCTGTTAGATCAGCAGTTCGATCGCCTCTCTGATCTCGAAAAGCAGATCATGTATTGGTTGACTATCGATCGAGAAGGCGCATCGCTCTCAGATCTCGCTGAAGATCTCGTTCCTCCGGTGCCTCGTCGCTATTTGATGGAGGCGTTGGCATCGCTGGCTCGACGGCCGCTCGTGGAAAAGCAGGGCGCAAAATTTACGCAACAGCCTGTGGTGATGGAGTATGTCACCGATCGCTTGATCGAGCAAATCTATAGAGAACTTTGGGCGGATTCAATCAAAAGCTCAAAACTTCCGCTCTTCCACACTCACGCCTTGATGAAAGCAACCGTAGAAGATCATGTTCGAGAAAGTCAGGTGCGAATGATCGTTAAGCCACTGCTCGATCGCTTTCTTGCATCGCATCATAAACCAGAAGTAGAACGTCAGCTTAAACACTTCTTAAATCGGCTACGAAATCAGCTTGAAGGCACTTCTGGATACGGCGCAGGTAACATCATTAACTTGTTGAATCAATCCCATTCAGACTTGAGCGATTGGGACTTTTCGGATTTAACAATTTGGCAAGCTTACCTTCAGGGCATCCAGTTGCACCGCGTGAATTTTGCGAATTCTGACTTAAGTAGATCAGTGTTTTCGGAGACTTTGGGCAACGTCTGGTCAGTGGCTTTTAGTCCTAATGGAACGCTTTTAGCGGCCAGCGACACGGCTGGAGAAATTCACATTTGGCGCGTTAGCGATCCGCAGGGGAACTTACTGCAAAATCGGCAAAAGTTAATCACCTGTCACGGACATCAGCATTGGGTCTGTTCGATCGCTTTCAGTCCCGATGGCAAAACGCTCGTCAGTGGCAGTGGCGATAAGACGGTAAAACTCTGGGATGTCGCAACCGGACACTGTTGGCAAACGCTAGAAGGACACACCGATTGGGTGATCTCGGTGGCATTTAGTCCAACTCGATCGCTTGTGGCCAGTAGTAGCTCCGATCGCACCATTCGCTTATGGAACATTCACACGGGAGACTGTGTGCAAATTCTGGAAGGACACGAACATTGGATCTGTGGAATCGCCTTTAGCTCCACTGGAGATCTGGTCAGCGGTAGCGACGATCGCACCCTAAAACTCTGGAATATCCAAACTGGAGAATGCGATCGCACATTAATTGGACATCAAAGCGTCATCAGAGGAGTGACTGTTAACGCAAATGGATCTCTGATTGCAAGCGGAAGTGAAGATCAAACCATCAAGCTCTGGGATGTGAAGACAGGGGAATGCCTCAAAACACTAGTCGGACATACGAGTGAGGTACGTTCTTTAGCCTTTCATGCAGATGGAAAAACATTGGTTAGCAGCAGCTTCGATCGTACGCTCAAGCTCTGGGATATCTCTACCGGAAAGTGCCTCAAAACCTTGCAAGGACATACCGAAGCGGTGCGATCGGCGGCGTTTAGTCCCAATGCTTCGCTTCTGGCGAGTGGCAGCGCTGACCAATCGATTCGCCTTTGGAATCACCAGACTGGGGAATGCCTCAAAACGTTGCAGGGCTATACCAATTTTGTGTTGTCGGTGGCGTTTAGTCCCGATGGGGGAGCGATCGCCAGCACCAGTGCCAACCACACCGTCAAACTCTGGGGAGTTTCTTCTGGAGACTGTTTGAAGACCCTGCACGGACATACTAACTGGGTCTGGTCGGTGGCGTTTAGTCCTGATGGGCAAAGTCTCGCAAGTGGCAGCTTTGATCAAACGATTCGGCTTTGGAGTCGCCAAACAGGGCAGTGTCTCAAGATTTTGCGCGGACATACCAATTGGGTCTGGTCGGTGGCGATGAGTCCTGATGGCATTTTGTTAGCCAGTGGCAGCTCTGATCAAACGATTCGGCTCTGGCACACTCAGACGGGCGACTGTCTCAAGGTATTGGCGACTCCCAGCCGCATCTGGACGGTTACCTTTAGCCCTGATGGTCAGCAGCTTGCCAGTGGCGACGAAGATCACACGATCCAACTCTGGGATGTTCACAAAGGGCAGTGTCTAAAAACGCTCAATGGTCATCAAGCTCGAATTTGTTCGGTGGCTTTTAGTGCAGACCAGAACACGTTAGTCAGCAGCAGCGATGACCACACCATCAGAATTTGGGATGTTAATACTGGAAAGTGTTTGCGGGTGATGCACGATCGCGACTGTGTAAAATCGGCTCACTTCAACACAGACGAAACTCAGATCATCAGCAGTGGCTTTGATCACACCGTCAAATTTTGGAATGCTCAAACGGGACAGTGTCAGCAAGTGTTGCAGGGGCATGAGGCGCGCATCTGGTCGGCGGACTATCGACGCGATCGCAAAGAGACATCTAACAAAGTCGATCGCAAAGAGATATCTGCGGAAGCCGATCGTTCTTCAAAAATGCCAGAAGCCTTAATCGCCAGCGGCAGCGAAGATGAAACCATTCGTCTCTGGGACGCGACCTCCGGCGAGTGTGTGCGCGTGTTACGCAATCTTCGACCTTATGAAGCGATGAACATTTGCGGAGTGACAGGTTTAACCGAAGCGCAAAAAGCCACTTTGAGAACCCTGGGAGCGACTGAGCAGGTCACCTAAGCAAGGTCAGACTAACGTCAGTTCGATAAACTTTTTCGCTTCGTTGCCAAGGGATTTGCCCCCTAAATCCCCCATTCTGAGGGACTTTGAATTAGCATAATTTCTTTGAACTCTGGAACTTTCTCTGGGTCAAAGTCCCCCAATTTTGGGGAATTTAGGGGGGCTGAAGCTGATCGCAACGAAGCGACTCACTCTCATCGAACTTCACTCTCATCGAACTGACATCAGACTAAGACTGTGCGCTAGGCTACACAATTATACCTTGTAGAAAGATTAAGATATAGCTACCTGTTGGTCACAAACAGCACATGCAAAACTAAGGGAGTCCAAGACGCTACAAATTGATAATTAATTTGGTTCCCACATTAGTTTCTGAAGTTTCTGAAAATAGTCTCTGAAAATTGGTACTTGATAAAGCTCACCACTTGAGATCGATACTCAACTCCTTCTCGCAAGACAGTGTGAGGCTTTTAGTTTTAAAAGATATGGTTTAAGAAATGACGATCGAAACAAAACCCCCAGGGCTTGATCAAACCGACAATTCATTCGCGCTGCCAGACAATGAAATCGAGAGACTTCGAGCTGTTTTACAGATTTCTCAAATCGCCGCCTGGGAATGGGATATTTCAACAAGTCGGGTTTGCTGGTTTCAAAATTTAGAGGTTGTATTGGGCTGTTCGATCGCGTCCGTTCCCGTCAACTACGAAGCTTGGTTGCAGCAGGTTCATCCGGGCGATCGCGTTCGATTTAATTTAGAAGCGATTCGGGCATTAATTACGCGCTGTGATTATGTCAGTGACTATCGAATGATTCGATCGGATGCCAAAATTCAGTGGCTTCGCAATCAGGGGCGCATTTGTTTTGATGCAGAAAATCGGCCGATGCGAGTGTTAGGGTTGACCCAAAAAATTGACCCTCCATCAGAAATTTGTCAGCCATCTGACCAGAAAATTCGCTTTATGGAAGCCGTTTCTCACGACTTTCGCACTCCCCTAACCATCATTCAAACCGCCACCGAACTGCTCGAACGCTACGACGAATCTTGCACCAAAAAACAAGAGCGATTTCAGCAGGTTTATCAAGCGATCGAGCAAATCACTCGCCTCCTCGACGAAGCGTTAGGAACGAGAATTGAATAACACGAATTTTGTAGCGATGGTCGGTTTTATTAAATTGACATCGAAAGAAATGGGCGCGACTCCTTGCAGGTAGCTCGAAGAGATCGCTTCACTCTCCCTTCTATTTCAAAACCGTTACATTCAGCCGCTTACACACGAAACCCGATCCCCCCGGTGATAAGCTGACAAATGAATTCAAATACTGGTTAAAGAGGTCGAAATGGCGGGGGTTCCACTTTTATTAAGAGCAGCGCGGGGAGAAGCCTTGGATCGTCCCCCCGTTTGGATGATGCGGCAGGCAGGTCGCTATATGAAAGCTTATCGAGATCTGCGAGACAAATACCCGTCTTTTCGAGAACGGTCTGAGATTCCAGAAGTCGCGATCGAGGTTTCTCTTCAACCCTGGAGAGCTTTTCAACCCGATGGTGTGATTCTGTTTTCTGACATTGTGACTCCCTTGCCCGGACTCGGTATCGACATGGACATCGCCGAAGGTAAAGGCCCGATCATCGATGACCCCATTCGCACTCAAGCCCAGGTGGATAACTTGCGCCCGCTTGAACCCGAAGAATCGATGCCCTTTATCAAGCCGATTCTCAAAGCACTGCGCGACGAAGTGGGCGATCGCTCAACCGTTTTGGGATTTGTCGGCGCACCCTGGACTCTGGCAGCCTATAGCGTCGAGGGCAAAGGCTCCAAAACCTATTCGGTGATCAAGAATATGGCCTTTTCTGATCCGACAATCCTACACCAGCTACTAGGGAAATTGGCGGACGCGATCGCTGTTTACACCCGCTATCAGATCGACTGTGGAGCGCAAGTGGTGCAAATGTTTGACTCGTGGGCGGGGCAACTCAGCCCTCAAGACTACGACACCTTTGCATTGCCTTATCAGCAGCGCGTTTTTCGTCAGGTTAAAGAAACTCACCCCGATACGCCGTTGATTCTGTTGGTGAGCGGCAGTGCAGGCGTGCTGGAGCGGATGGGCAAATCAGGTGCCGATATTGTCAGTGTCGATTGGTCGGTGGATATGGCAGACGCTCGATCGCGCCTCGGCAGAGACATGAAAGTGCAGGGCAACCTCGATCCGGGCGTGTTGTTTGGCTCAAAAGCGTTCATTCGCGATCGCATTCTCGATACGATTCGCAAAGCTGGTAATCGGGGACACATCCTGAACCTAGGTCATGGTATTCTTCCACTTACACCTGAAGAAAATGCGGCGTTCTTCTTTGAAACTGCAAAACAGGTTGATAAGTTACTGGCGACCTCTTGTTAGGGATGAAGGATGAGGGATGAAGGATGAATTGAATGATTGGTTCGAGTTTCAGTGTTTGCGTTTATTCTATGAACTCATACACTCATGATTCATACTGATAGCTTAATGACTCCTACATCCCTCATCCCTCACCCCTCATCCCTCATCCCTTCCCCATGACTTCAAAGCGAATCTTTGTGACAGGTGCGAGTGGTTGCATTGGTCACTATATTGCTGAAACTTTAATTCAAGAAACCGAGCACGAATTGTTCTTGATGGTCAGAGATCCTGACAAGCTCAAGTTTGATGTTCATGTTCGGCCTGGTGTGACGATCGTTCGTTCAGATTTGCGAGACATTGAGCAACACAGCGCTCTGTTGAAGACGATCGATTGTGCGATTTTGACGGCAACGTCTTGGGGCGGTGATGAGATTAATGATGTGAATGTGCTGAGTACGCTGCGGTTGATGAAGCTGTTAGACCCGGATGTGTGTCAGCAGGTGATTTATTTCTCGACGGCTAGTGTGCTCGATCGCAACAATCAACTGCTTAAAGAAGCCGGGGAATTTGGCACAGACTATGTGCGATCGAAGTATGTTTGTTTTCAAGAACTCTCGAAGTTAGCGATCGCATCCAAAATTACGGCGCTGTTTCCGACGCTGGTCTTGGGGGGAGGCGATCGCTATCCCTATTCCCATGTGTCGTTGGGGGTGGGGGAAGTGGTGCGCTGGATTAAGCTAATTCGCTTTTTAGACGTTGATGGCAGCTTCCATTTTATTCATGGTCAAGACATCGCCCTCGTCGTAAAGCATTTGGTCGAGAATCCGCCGACTGCCGCTGGCCCACGCAAGCTGGTTTTGGGCAATGAGAAACTGACGGTGAATCAGGCGATCGAAGAGGCCTGCGCCTATCTCAACCAAAGAATCTACTTCCGCATTCCCCTTTCACTGTGGTTAGCGGATTTCTTCATTTTTCTATTCCGGATTCAGATGGGTGACTGGGAGCGCTTTTCTCTGCACTATCGCCATTTCACCCACCAAAATCCCGCGACTCCTGCCACGTTTGGAATGCCGACCTACTGTGCAACGCTGTATGACGTGCTGAAGTTAAGCGGAATTCCTCGTAGAACGGGTCGATCTGCTTTAGTCGATAGATCTTTGAGCGCACGACCCAAGTAGCTTGAGCAACGGACAGTTGAAGTCAATCATCCGTTGCCAGTTTGCACTAGATAAGTTTGATAGCGCGGAATGCGAAAAATAAGGTGAGGGCAAGCGCGATCGCGCCACCTACCAGACCGACATAAGCAATCACTGCGGACATAAAGTTCGTCTCCAATTTCAACCTCTAACAAAACTATACAGAACAACGCATCGCCATTTGTAGAAGTTCACATCAAGTAAGATCAAGTACAAGGTATTTTCGCGAAAGTCATCATGCAGTCTGTCATCCCGGTTGTTTTGCCCGAGAAGTCTTATGAGATCACCATTGCGCCAGGGAGCGTCGATCGCGTCGGCAAGCTGATTACAGATGCAGAAACGCCGTTGAAACTGGGTCAAAAAATTCTAGTGGTTTCCAATCCCACCATCTTTCGCTGCTATGGTCAACGGCTGATAGATTCACTAACTCAGGCTGGGTTTGAAGTGTGTCGGTGCATTCTACCTGCTGGAGAGCGATACAAAACGCCTGCCACGTTGCAAAAGATCTATGATGCGGCTCAAGAAAATCGACTGGAGCGATCGTCTACGATGGTGGCGCTGGGTGGCGGGGTGATTGGCGATATGACGGGGTTTGCGGCGGCGACGTGGCTGCGGGGCATCAGTGTGGTGCAGGTGCCGACAACTTTATTATCGATGGTGGATGCGGCGATCGGTGGCAAAACGGGAGTCAACCATCCCAGAGGCAAAAATCTGATTGGGGCATTTCATCAGCCTCGATTGGTGTTGATCGACCCGCAGGTGCTAAAGACGCTGCCGACGCGAGAGTTTCGGGCGGGGATGGCGGAAGTGATCAAGTATGGAGTTATTTGGGATGTTAATTTGTTTGAGCAGCTAGAACAAGCAAATCGACTGGATCAACTCCGCTACCTCAGCGACGACCTGCTGCAAGAAATTTTGACTCGATCGTGTCAGGCAAAAGCTCACGTCGTCAGCAAAGACGAAAAAGAATCGGGACTGCGGGAGATTCTCAACTATGGCCATACGATCGGTCACGCCGTCGAAAGTTTAACCGGATACCGCATCGTCAATCATGGAGAAGCGGTCGCGATCGGCATGGTAGCGGTCGGTCACATTGCTGTTGAGATGAACTTGTGGACGCAGGTAGAGAGCGATCGTCAGCTTGCTCTGATCAAAAAAACAGGTTTACCAACTCAGCTACCTGAAGGGTTAGACATTGAGGCAATTATCCACTCTCTGCAATCCGACAAGAAGGTGAAAGCGGGACAGGTGCGATTTGTGTTGCCAGAAGGAATTGGGAAAGCGATCGTCACGAATCAAGTGACTCCAGACACGATTCGTAAAGTGCTACAAAAAATGTAGAAGCGGGACAAAGTTTATACATTTGTTTGGGCTGTGATTCCGATAGTGGCATAGTAGATAGCCCAGGAATTGCGATCGCCTGCAAACCAACAATATTGCTCAATGTCTTCTTGAGTAACTTCCCCTGTTGCAATATATTTGTCTGCAAGTTGCAGAGTCGATAGTTTCATGACCAATGCGATTCCTGAACCGCCAGGAGAGATGGGAACATCATTTTCTACTAACGGCTGCAAGCCAAGCTGTTGGAATATGGCAGGTAATTTAATTCCTAACGCATAATCCATGTTTCGATTAGCGAACATTTGGAAGATCGCTTGATTGACTCGATTCATAGATTGATAGGCGGCTTCTTCTCCGACGATCGCTTTTGCTGCCGAGAAGTCAGGCTCTTCGATCACAATCCATCCGCCCGGTTTCAGCAAATTCAACATTCTCGACAAAGCAACTTGAAAGTCTGAAATATGAATGAGAACATAGCGGGCATGAACCAGATCAAAAGAGTGATCTTCAAGTGGAAGACTGCGAATATCAGCCTGCAACACTTCGACATTTGGCAGTTGAATGTTATTTACAAAACGAGTGTCTAAATCAACCGCAACTACTTTGCCATTTTCTCCGACAACAGATGCCATCCACTGGGCAATTGATCCGGCTCCGGCTCCCACTTCAAGACATCGCCAATTTGTTGTGATTCCCGTTGCTTGAATTCGTTTGCGACTGGCTGGATCAAAGACTTGTTCGATCGCTTGAAGTCGTTCAAGTTCTTTGGCGTGCTGAGAATCAGTAAAAATGTATTGAGACATTGATATTCGCCTCTTTGCTCAACTGTGCGATCGGGCAATCTAGCACAACTATAACTCTAAGTGTGAGTGACGGTACAAATATCAAACAAAGTGCAAAGACTCTGAATGCCCATTATGTTGTCAGCCTGTGTATAAACTATTTAGCACCAACAAACTCATCTACAGTCAATCCCGCAGCACGAATCAGACTCCGCAACGTTCCTTTCGCCACTTCACGATGATCAGGAACCGAAAGCGTCACAGGTTCTTCGTCTTTGGTCATGATGATGTGGCTACCCGACTGCCGCACAACCTCCCAACCGAATGCTTCAAAAACACGCACGACCTCTCGCCCACTCATTACAGGAACAGAACCCACTATGCAACAACCTCAACTTGATAAGTCTCCACTGTAAGCGGCATTCCACGCTCCGCCCGCACTTGTAGACACGCTGAGATGGCATCCTTAATGTTGTCAAGGGCTTCTTGTTTTGTCTGACCTTGACTCACACAGCCTGGGATGCTGGGACACTCCACAACCCAAACCCCATCCTCATCACGATCGAGCGTTACGCTAAATCTCATGTATTTCTTCTCACAAGAAGTGCAATTCTTATATTCTACTGTGCTGTTAAATACGTGTCTGCAAGGATCTGTAGAATGAGCTAGCGATCGCATAACCGTAGAAAAAGGCGCATTGAAGCAATTGATGAGTGCTGGCTAGATGGGTTGCGATCGTCTTTTGCATGACTCACTTGCCTGTGATGCGAACGAAAGAGGCAGAAATCCAAGCTATTCTTTTCTCGGACGAGGCTACCCTGGTTGGCCGAAGGAGAGTCACGTTTTTATGTTTTAAGTACCTGAACTTCCCAAGGGCGACAATACTTTGAGGTGCCTTTGAAGTATAGATAACCAGTTTTTGCAACAGTACTTACGACTAGATGTTGAGGCATATCGTCTCTTGAACCTAGATACTCTACCTTGATTCCCGGTTCGATTCCGTTCTCTTCTACAAACGCAAAAGACCTAACTTCTAAAACATCTGCAATCTCCGCTGAAAGAACACGAAATGACTTTCCCTTAGTAGCGATCCCAAGAGACTCAGCAAACCTCAATTGCTTTTCAGTTGGCTCACGTAGACTGTGCATTCTAAAATTTAGGAAGATTCAATTCCAGTTACATCTTCGTAATTATGTTTCTTAATCTTTGTCAAGCACTCTCTTAAAGCATCTTCCTTAGTTTCACCAAAACCATAAAATTGCTCTTTAGCAGTACCCAAAGAAGTTAGATAAGGAATGGCTATAAAAGGTGCCTGCCCTGCACCAGCAAGCACTTCAAAGCAGTCGATTATAACTCTTCCTTCTTCTCGATTCAGCTGGTATCGGAACACAGCGCATAGGACTTCATTTGAGTTTATAAGTGAATCAAGAGACATAAATAGATATAGCTAAGGACTCAAAATACTGACCCTTCTCGTTTAATGAAGGATAAGTCAAGTATAGCATCAAACTCGAAGAGCGCGTTCCACAAATAGATTTTAGACTATTGGCATTGTTCAACTAGAAAAAGTAGTGGATTCAATTGTCTGACTTGTCGAAAAGCGCAAAGAAATCTTCTTATTCTTGTAGAGAAGCTTCTAGTAAATCGGTGGTGCCTAATCTGACGCTTTCGTGATATAGATAGCCAATACCTAACGCTTCGAGGGTAGCACGAGTGTGAGTGCGGATGGGCTGACTGCCTTTCAACAAGTTAGTTATAACTCCGATGCTGAAAGTCGTCCTTCGATCGGTTCGTATTCATCTTCTAACAACCAGGTTTGAGTTTCATCATAGGTTGCACCCGTAAACACAACCTTGTAGCCCTCAGCAGGATCATGTACACGACAACTACCCAATCGATCGCCCAGTAATAGCAGGATATAGGGAGGCGATAGCATCGGATCAATCCAAACTTCAACAAAGCTCCAATCATGCTTGGCTGAGTCGAGGGCGGGGGATGACATGATATTGGTTTTCTGCATCAATCTTCACCTCTCCTAAACTTGCATATGAATCGATCGCTGAATCAACTGTCTGATTCGTCGGAAAGTGCAAAGAAATCTTCTTGTTCTTGTAGAGAAGCTTCTAACAGATCAGTGGTGCCTAGTCTGACGCTTTCGTGATAGAGATAAGCAATATCCAATGCTTCGAGAGTGGCGCGAATGTGGGTGCGGATGGGTTGACTACCGATCGTTCCCACCAGTTCCATTACATCCAGTTCTGCATCCCAGGCGTAGGCGGTGCCGTGGAGTTTCACCAGTCGTTCGAGTAGGGTTGCCAAGTTTGCAGTTTCGAGGGGGCGAATTGTGGGACAGTTGGAGCCGATCGCCGTGTCAAAAAAGTCTCGCATCACAATTCCCGCATCTGCCCCAAACTTTTCGACCGCGACTTCAGGAATTTGAGTGCGATCGTTCTTGGCGCTGGGTGTACTGGTGCCGCTAAACCAGACATCGTTTCTCAAACTAGAAGCGACTACACCAAATGTATAGATGGGATAGGGATTTCGGCAAAACAGTTCATGTTCGCCGTCTCGACGCACGTCGCGATTTGACCAATTCAACAACCAATTGAGATTGCGATACGCCTGAAGTCGGCCAATTTTGCCCAATCGTCCAATCAGTTCCACTTCATCCAACAGCAGCACCCAACCTTTGTAACCACAGAGCGCGATCGCATCCGCCATGACTCCAAAATAGGCACTACCATGCTGAGTTGCGCGAAAATTCGTCTCAAATTTGGGCAACGGTTCGCCCCGCGCCGCTCGATGAATTCGCTTGAGTTCGGGACTGCTGAGACGAGTGCCTGTCAGGTCGCCATAGAGCAACTCTTGTTCTTCGCCTGACGTGAAAAAGTAGTCTTCAAGCACGATCGCCGGAAGGGGATGACTGTAGCGATCGCGATCAGCAATTGGACTATTCAACAAATCGCCAGCTTTGCGAGAATTCAATGCTTTGGTCAACCCTGCCATTTTAGAATCGGGCGTGCGAATCACCGAAGCCACCCGTCCATAAAAATTCAGCAGATGGTGACAAGACACTTCTCGACTCAAAGAAACGCGGCTGACTGCATAGCCCATATCCAGTGCCACATGCTCAACTGTGGTCAGGGCGTGAGTTTTACCTTGTCCATAGGGCCCCCAGGCGAGACGACCGAGCGACCGCTGCCCTTGAGAAAATTGTTCTAGATCCTGACGAATCAGATTGGTGAGCGACGATCGCAGATCAGGCAGTTCTCTCGTCGAGACGCGCGTCGGAATTCCGGCTCTTAGCGTTTCAACAACGGCGATCGACTTTCTGCGATTTGCGTCATACCTTTCCATTAGCATTCACCTTATTGATCTATATTGATCTATTGAGTTTAGTCGCGACCCGCTTATCCTCCCTATTTTGCTGCTTTACGCAAACGATAATCGCCCTTTAGGTTCTGGGATAGGTCGCCCTAATTCTTGAGCCGTTTCAATCCATTCTTGAATGATCACTTCTACATTTTGCACAGCCTCCTGATAAGTTTCACCATCAGCCGCACATCCGGGCAGTTCTGGCACTTCGACAATAAAGCATTGATCAACTTCACTCCAGTAGATAATGAGTTCGTACTTAATTTTCATCTTGTCCTCCAAGTTGATATTTCAAAATCACAGTGCGAACTTGTTTAACTTGGTACGCCTTTGCTTTTCCCTGCTTGGGCTGAAAATTTAGAATGTTTTCTACGCTTTCTTTAGAGAAGATATGATTGCTGCTTCGGATGCGTTCTTCAAAACCAAGGGCAGATAAAAGTTGACAGAGTGGCTCAAAGGGAATGTTGGTATGCGAGGCTCCTGACAGAATTTTGACTAGTAGCTTATCTCGCTGACTCATCTCTTCTATGGGTCTCTTTTTTCACACAGTTCTTTAAATTCATTACACTTCATCCAGCGCCATTAGCGTTGTTTCAATCACTTTGGCTTGTAGTTGACTATATTCATAGAGATCAGGAGGTTCTCGATCGCTCACTTCATATCCTGCCTCCTCAAATAGCACTTTTAATCGAGCTTGCACTTGATCAGGAAAACTTCTGCCCTGCGCGACTAGATGAATGTCGGTATCTACAATGTCGGCCAGTGGATTGAAGCGATCGATGGGCAACAGTCCCGTTTGCAGCCGCATCCAGAGGGCTTCGTAACTTTTGAACCCACGACGATCGTCGTCGATCATGTCGCGTCGTCCTGCTAACAACAGTAGAAAGTGATCCAACAGTTCTACATCATCAATGATTTGACGAAATAGTTCGCAGGTGTCTTTGATCGCATTGGCAGTGTATTTAAAGCGGCGAGTTTCAGGATGGCGTTCGGTCATGGCTTCAAGGTCATCGATCGCCACCACTAATCCGGTCATGCCTGCAAGGTGAAGGAGTCGGATCAGGGAATTTAACCAATAGCGCGCATTTGATTTTTGCAGTCGTTCATATAACAATGTCGCTTGTTTTTGATGACGCTCTAACTTCTCGCCAGCAAGCCATTTCAGTCCTACCTTAATGCTGTCTTCGTTACCATTGACTAACCGATTGCTGATCACATGATGGGCAAAGGCTCGAAAAGAAGATCCGAAGTCAACATCGCGCAATGTCATCCCGATCGCTCGTCTAATCTCATGCACGGCTAAGTCACGAGTCAATCCTTGATCTTCAATTAAAATTGAGAGAATGTTATCGCTATCATCATATTGTCCATATCCCAACTTTTTAATCACCAGTTGACATAAGCCACTGACTAATTTTTGTTTGTCAAGTTGTTGAACGATCGCTCGATAAAATCCAGTTAAATCATTCAACCGATATTCTCGTGCAGAGAGATAGACCGTTTGATAGTCGATCGCTTGAGCATCTTGTAATACACATCGCAATAGATGAGTTTTGCCCGTCCCCGTGCCGCCAACTAGAACTTTGACCTTGCTGCCCCCATCGGCAATGTAATTGGCTAGATAATGATCGCGTAAGTGGTTGAGCCAGCGATCGCGCCCCAATGTCATAGCCGCCAGCAGTTCTTCATGAACGGGAGGCTTGCCCGACAGCATGGTTTCAATATCTAACTCATCAATTTGCATCGACGCAAAATCACCCTTCAACTAAGTGAATAGCTAATGTCCCGACTCGGCTTTCTTGTCCTTGACTGTTAATTAGCAATAGAGTCTTGGCCGTTTCGCGAGAAGGTTCTAAATCGAACTGATAGCGATCGTAGCGAATTTGAGGTTGTTCTTTCAATCGCGCCAGATCGTAAGTAAATAGCGGTTCGGGATAGTCTTGTCTCACAGATTGCTTCAGCGTCAAGAGCCGATAAATCTCTTTCAGCGAAACGGAGTGTCCCCAGATCACCTCATTGTTTTGCAGCGCCAAACGATTGAGCGTTTCATATGCACTCAACAACTCCCGACAGAACCGAGTCGAGTCAAATTTGCTGTTGATCACGCGACTATATTGTCCGGCAACCCAGGTCGCAAGTTGATCAGGCGCAAAGGCTTTGGTCTGCTGCGATCGCCGTCCCATGCTCAATTTCACCACACCCTGATCGCGGCTGAAGGTTAGCTTGAAGGGCGGAAATTCATAGACGGGAAACTCACCTCTAACAGGCACTCCCGCCGCTTTGAGGGCGTTCTCAACCTCGGCTGGATACGTCTCCGACTGCACAATGTCTTGATCCGCTTGCAGGGCGTTTTGAATCACCGCTTGTTGGTCTTGCCAACGATCGTCCAGCCGAGTCAACTCCTCTGTCAGCACCTCTAAAGTTTGCAAGGAGGTTTTAAAGTCCCATTCCTTGCGAGATTTTTTGACCGCAGACCAGACTTTTACCAGTCGTTTGAAAGTGGCATCCAGTTCAGCGATCGTTGTTTTTTCTGCCTCGTCCAACGGTTCCATAATCTGAGACGGTGAGATTGAATGCTCATCATCGTATCTCAAATTGTTGAGGTGCAAACGTTTGCATCTTCTGTGTCTGGAACTCTCAAAGCTGGGAAATCGGTGTCTTTCGACGTTGCAACGACGACAACAAAGAAATTTAGGAAATGAGTAGACGGTTTTACCAATCCTGTCCTATACTATTGGACTGTGGCTAAAATTCTGAAAGTGCGATTTCTAAGAGAAAGCAGCCAAGTTTGAGTGATAAGCGTAAGTTTGAAGCTCACAATTTGCAAGCTTTTTCGTCTCGTATGAGGGAAATTGCGAAAGAAACTTCGGGCAAAGAGGCGAAAAGTTTTCTCCGGGAATTTGTTCCCAGCCTAAGCGTTTCAACCCAATCTCAAAGCGGATACTGATTGGTTTACCTCTCAAGTCCGGGTTGGAGTAAGCACCAGAGCCAGCGTGTTCTCTAAAGTGCTTTGCCAAAACGCCCAAGTTTCCTAAAAACGCGGAATCCGCTGCCTTTCAAAACGCCGAAAGGTATGATTCTTATGGTCTTCCGACCGTAGAATCCGTTCTGGAAAAGCGAAGCTGCGATCCAAAATCGCGGTTTTGCCATGTTCAAACGGAAGCGCTGAACGGACGATCGATCGAGAAATGAACGAAGAGCTTCCGTCTCCCCTTTCATCCCTCATCCCTCATCCCTCATCCTTCCAGATGTGTAGAAAAGGAGACCAGTCAAGTGGCTGTCGGTATTCTCGGCACAAAACTCGGCATGACCCAAGTTTTTGACGACACAGGAAAAGCCATTCCTGTCACCGTTATTCAAGCTGGCCCATGCCCCATTACCCAGGTCAAAACCCCCGAAACAGATGGCTATTCAGCCCTGCAAATCGGATTCGGTGAAACCAAAGTCAAAGCCCTCAGCAAGCCCGAACTCGGACACCTTGCTAAGTCAAATTCTGCGCCCCTGCGCCATCTGATCGAACTGCGCCTCGACGCACCTCCGACCGACTACGAACTCGGTCAAGCTCTGAAAGCAGACCTGTTTGAAGCGGGCCAAATCGTTGATGTGATCGGCACCAGCATTGGGAAAGGATTTGCAGGCTACCAAAAGCGCCACAACTTCAAACGCGGGCCGATGGCTCACGGTTCCAAAAACCACCGCGCTCCCGGATCGACTGGAGCAGGCACCACCCCTGGACGAGTCTATCCTGGCAAGCGGATGGCGGGTCAGATGGGCAACGAGCAAGTCACGATTCGCAAATTGACCGTGGTGCGCGTGGATGTCGATCGCAACCTGATCTTGATCAAAGGAGCGGTACCCGGTAAGCCCGGCGCTCTGGTGCAAATTATGCCCGCTAAGAAAGTGGGTCGCTAGGGCAGGAAGGAGAAAAGACAATGGTTGATTGTGTAGTAAAAGACTGGCAGGGAGCCGAATCGGGGCAGGCCTCGATCGACCTCAAGGTTGCCAAAGCAGAAACCGCCAAAGGGGTGGTTCACAGAGCCTTGGTGCGTCAATTGGCAAACCAGCGTCAGGGTACCGCTTCCACCAAAACTCGCGCAGAAGTGAGAGGCGGCGGTCGCAAACCCTGGAGACAAAAAGGAACGGGACGCGCTCGTGCAGGTTCCAATCGTTCTCCCTTGTGGCGGGGCGGCGGTGTGATCTTTGGGCCAAAGCCTAGAGATTACACGATTAAAATGAATCGCAAAGAGCGACGGTTGGCGCTGCGGACGGCGTTTCAAAGTCGGGTTGAAGACTTAATTGTGGTGCAGGATTTTGCCGACCAGCTTTCTCGTCCCAAGACGAAAGAAATGACTCAGGCCCTGACGCGTTGGGGAGTCGAACCCGATTCTAAAGTGCTGCTGATTGTGGCTGAAAGAAACGAAACAGTTTATCTGTCTGCCCGCAATATTGAGAAGCTGAGAATGATTTCAGCGAACAACCTCAATGTTTTTGACGTGTTGAACGCAGACAAAATCGTGGCTACGGCTTCTGCTATCACGATGATTCAGGAGGTATACGGTGAGTGACTTTAACCCCCGCTATCTAGCGGATCTGATTCGTCGCCCAATTATCACAGAGAAAGCGACCCGCCTGCTGGAAGACAACCAATACACCTTTGAGGTTGCCCCCAGAGCGTCAAAGCCCGAAATCAAAGCGGCTGTCGAATTTCTCTTCGATGTCAAAGTCGTCGGAATCAACACCCTGATGCCCCCTCGCAAAGCGCGTCGCGTCGGTAAGTTTGCAGGTCACAAGCCTCAATACAAACGCGCGATCGTCACCCTGGCATCTGGGGACTCGATCACACTGTTCCCAGAAGTTTAGAATCCCTGAGAGTAGCAAGTTATGGGCATCCGAATTTATCGTCCCTATACCCCTGGCACCCGTCAGCGCACGATCCCCGATTTTGCAGAAATCACCAAAACTGAGCCTGAAAAGTCTCTAACGACTTCTAAGCACAGAGATAAGGGACGCAATAACCGGGGCGTAATCACCTGCCGTCACCGCGGGGGCGGACACAAAAAGCTTTATCGAATTGTCGATTTTCGTCGCGACAAGCTCAACGTTCCGGCACGAGTAGCCGCGATCGAATACGATCCCAACCGCAACGCTCGTCTGGCTCTGCTGTTTTATCAAGATGGTGAGAAGCGCTATATCCTTCATCCCCACACCTTGAAAGTTGGCACGGTGATTCGTGCTGGGGCAGATGCGCCGATCGAAGTGGGTAATTCCCTGCCGTTGGAAAACATCCCACTGGGTACAATCGTTCACAATATTGAACTCGTTCCGGGTAAGGGTGGACAGATGGCGAGAGCCGCAGGTGCATCTGCTCAAGTCGCGGCTAAAGATGGAGACTACGTGACGCTCAAGCTACCGTCAACTGAAGTTCGCATGGTTCGCAAAGAGTGCTACGCGACGATCGGACAAGTCGGCAACATTGATGCGAGAAACGTCAGCCTGGGTAAAGCGGGTCGTACTCGCCATAAAGGTCGTCGTCCTCAAGTGCGAGGCAGCGTCATGAACCCGGTGGATCACCCACATGGTGGTGGTGAAGGACGGGCCCCGATCGGTCGTCCCGGCCCGGTGACACCTTGGGGTAAGCCAGCCCTGGGTCGCAAAACTCGTAACAAGAAGAAGGCGAGTAGCTCTCTGATTGTGCGTCGTCGTCGTAAGTCTTCCAAGCGGGGACGCGGCGGACGGGAATCGTAATTCACTTAGGGAGACCTACATATGGCACGTTCACTTAAAAAAGGCCCCTTTGTTGCCGACCATCTGATGAGCAAGATCGAAGCGCTCAATGCCAGAGGCGACAAACAAATGATCAAAACCTGGTCACGAGCTTCGACCATTTTGCCTCAGATGATTGGACACACGATCGCCGTTCACAACGGTCGAACTCACGTCCCCGTCTACGTCTCTGAACAAATGGTGGGTCACAAGCTGGGCGAATTTGCACCCACTCGGACATTCCGAGGTCATGCGGGTGGCGATAAAAAGGCACGTCGATAGGAGAAAGGCGGTTAGCGAACGGTCAATAACTGATCCGCTAACTGCTCAAGGAGAAAACTATGGCTACTGATACGACTGAAATTAAAGCGATCGCACGTTACATCCGCATGTCACCCCACAAGGTGCGCCGAGTGTTGGATCAGATTCGGGGCCGCTCCTATCGAGAAGCGCTGATCATTCTGGAATTCATGCCTTATCGCGCCTGTGATCCGGTTTTGAAGGTACTGCGATCAGCCGCGGCTAATGCGGAACACAATGAAGGACTCGATCGAGCAAGTTTGGTGGTGAGCCAAGCTTTTGCAGATGCCGGCCCTTCACTCAAGCGATTCAGACCGAGAGCGCAAGGACGGGCTTACCAAATTCGCAAGCCGACTTGTCATATCACGGTCGCGGTGGCTCCGGGTGCCGACTCCTAGTTCGCTTCCCGACTGACGACTTAAACTGCTTTTAGAGGAACGTATGGGACAGAAAATTCATCCAAATGGATTTCGGCTAGGAGTCATCAAGGAGCATGGTTCTCGTTGGTATGCTGACTTCGCCCGCTATCCTGATCTGCTCAAAGAAGATGCCAAGATTCGCCATTTCTTCATCAAGAATCCGAAAAATCTTGACAACTTGAAGAAGCCGGGAATTTCGGAAATTCGGATTGAGCGCAAAGCCGATCAGATTGACTTAGAAATTCGCACAGCTCGTCCTGGGGTCGTGGTTGGTCGCGGTGGCGCTGGGATCGAAACGCTAAGAACTGGACTGCAAGACGCTTTGGGAAATAGCGATCGCCAGATCCGCATCAATGTGGTCGAAGTGGCTCGCGTCGATGCCGATGCTGCCCTGATTGGGGAATACATTGCCGAACAGCTAGAACGTCGGGTTTCCTTCCGGCGGGTCGTGCGTCAGGCGATTCAACGCGCTCAACGGGCTGGCATTGAAGGCATCAAGATTCAAGTGAGCGGTCGCTTAAATGGGGCTGAAATTGCTCGCCCCGAATGGACTCGTGAAGGTCGTGTTCCACTCCACACGTTGAGAGCCGATATTGACTACGCCTACGTCACCGCTCAAACGATTTACGGAACGTTGGGGATCAAAATCTGGGTCTTCAAGGGTGAAATCATTCCTGGACAAGATCGCGAAATCGAAGCCGCCCCGACCAACCAACCCCGTCGTCGTCAACAGCGTCGTCGCCAACAATTTGAAGACCGATCGAACGAGGGTTAAAGGACACAGGATGAGGGATGAACCAATCCTTCTCGCTCCTCACTCCTCACTCCTCACTCCTCACTCCATAGGTACTGAGTCATGTTAAGCCCAAGAAGAACAAAATTCCGCAAACAGCAGCGCGGACGAATGAGAGGAATGGCGACTCGTGGAGCCGACCTGAACTTTGGTGATTTTGGTTTACAGGCTTTAGAGCCAAGCTGGATCACCTCTCGTCAGATTGAAGCCAGTCGTCGAGCAATGACCCGCTACATCCGTCGGGGTGGCAAAATCTATATTCGGATTTTCCCAGACAAGCCGATCACGATGCGTCCCGCAGAAACTCGGATGGGTTCTGGTAAAGGTGCGCCCGAATTTTGGGTGGCAGTGGTTAAACCCGGTCGGATCTTGTTTGAGATCGCAGGCGTTCCCGAAGCGACGGCTCGTGAGGCTATGCGTCTAGCATCCTTCAAGCTGCCGATCAAAACGAAGTTCATCACACGCGAAGCCTCGGAGGAGTCCTAAATTATGCCTCTTCCCAAATTTGAAGACGCTAAAAACTTGAGTGACCAGGAATTGGCAGATCAGATCGTTGCAGTTAAACGGCAATTATTTGAACTGAGAATGCAAAAGGGCACTCGCCAATTAGAAAAGCCTCACCAGTTCAAGCACGCAAAACATCAGCTTTCTCAATTGCTGACCGTTGAGCGAGAACGGCAGTTGAAACCGACTGAAAGCTAGAAGGCTGAACCTGAAATCATTCCCATTCATCCTTCATTATTCAACTGGAGTATCTCAATGGCAGTAAAGGAAAGAGTTGGCTTAGTTGTCAGCGACAAGATGGACAAAACGGTGGTTGTGGCGGTTGAAAACCGATCGGCTCACCCCAAATACGGCAAGATCGTGGTGCGAACCCAGCGGTACAAAGCCCACGATGAAGAAAATAAGTGCAAGGAAGGCGATCGCGTTCGCATTCAGGAAACTCGACCCCTCAGCCGCACTAAGCGATGGGTTGTGTCTGAAATCCTGAGTACTGCCTTTAAAGGTTAAACACGAGGGACTTAGACATGATTCAACAAGAAAGTTATCTCAACGTAGCGGACAACAGTGGCGCACGTAAGCTGATGTGTATCCGTGTGATTGGCGGCGGTAACCGTCGCTATGGCGGAGTCGGTGACGTGATCATCGCGGTCGTTAAAGATGCCATTCCAAACATGGCGGTCAAAAAGTCTGATGTGGTTCGGGCGGTGATTGTCCGTACCAGACACACGATGCGTCGGGACAGCGGCATGAGTATTCGGTTTGATGACAACGCCGCCGTGATCATCAACGCGGATGGCAACCCTAGAGGCACTCGCGTCTTTGGCCCGGTAGCTCGTGAATTGCGCGACAAGAGCTTTACCAAAATCGTTTCCCTCGCTCCGGAGGTTCTGTAATGGCGACTAAACAAAAACCCGCTGTTCGTTACAAAATGCACGTCAAGAAAGGCGACACCGTTCAGGTGATTGCTGGAAGCGACAAGGGCAAAGTGGGCGAGATCCTGCAAACGATTTCCAAGACGAGCAAAGTCATTGTTAAAGGTGTAAACCTTCGCACCAAGCACGTCAAGCCTCAGCAAGAAGGTGAATCGGGTCAGATTGTGGTTCAAGAAGCCCCAATTCATAGCTCTAACGTCATGCTTTATTCCGAAAAGCAAAAAGTCGCCAGCCGCGTTTGCCACACGATCAACTCGGACGGCAAGAAAGTGCGGATGTTGAAGAAAACAGGCGAAATCATCGACTAAAGAGTTTTGAGTTCCAACGTTTAGGTTCTTTAACCTCAGCGCTCGAAACTCAAAACTCGAAACTATATCCCTGACCAAGCCCAGGGCAAGGACTCGAAACTATGGCACAACGATTAAAAGATCAGTATCAAGAAAAAATTGTCCCGAAACTCACGGAGCAATTCAACTACACGAACGTCCACCAAGTTCCGAAGGTGGTCAAAATCACGATCAACCGGGGATTGGGCGAAGCGTCACAGAATGCCAAGGCGCTAGAAGCTTCTATCAATGAGATCGCGACGATCGCCGGACAAAAACCTGTCGTGACTCGCGCCAAAAAAGCAATCGCAGGCTTCAAAATCCGAGAAGGAATGCCCGTTGGGGTGATGGTGACGCTGAGAGGTGATCGCATGTTCGCGTTTCTCGATCGCTTGATCAACCTTTCACTTCCTCGCATTCGTGACTTCCGAGGCATTAGCCCCAAAAGCTTTGATGGACGTGGCAACTACACCCTCGGTCTGAGAGAGCAACTGATCTTTCCAGAGATCGAGTACGACAGCATTGATCAGATTCGCGGGATGGACATTTCAATCATCACAACTGCAAACACCGACGAAGAAGGTCGCGCCCTGCTTAAAGAAATGGGTATGCCTTTTCGAGAAAATTGATGCAGTTTCATTAAGAGGGAACTATGGCGGCTAACGACACAATTTCAGACATGCTGACGCGCATCCGCAACGCAAGTTTGGCGCGGCATCAAACCACGGAAGTCCTATGTACCAAAATGACCCACAGCATTGCCAAAGTGCTACAGGCTGAAGGGTTTATTTCGGGCTATGAAGAATCGGGCGAAGGGGTCGATCGACGGCTCGTTCTATCCTTAAAGTACAAAGGTAAAAACCGCAAACCGATTATCACAGCCTTGAAACGAGTCAGCAAACCCGGTCTGCGCGTCTATGTCAACCGGAAGGAACTGCCCCGTGTGCTGGGTGGAATTGGCATTGCAATTGTCTCGACTTCTAGCGGCATTATGACCGATCGGGAAGCTCGACGGACTGGAGTCGGCGGTGAGGTTCTTTGCTACGTCTGGTAAGTCTGGATATTATTCGTTGCTGTTTGGCTCACAGCGAATTGGACTCTAGATCTCAGGCATCAGACGTTGGACTGGATCAAGCTAAAAATCACGATCAAAGGCTAGAGTCTCAAGTCTCAAGTCCGCCGCTAACAGCTAAACGCTTCTATCAATAAAGGTAATTCAGCTATGTCTCGGATTGGTAAACGTCTCATTGATATTCCCGCCAAGGTGACGGTCACGATCGATGGTCAGCATGTGGCGGTCAAAGGGCCCAAGGGCGAGCTTTCACGAGTGCTTCCCCCAGAAGTGATTGTGGAACAGGAAGGGACAACGGTCGAAGTCAAGCGTCGGGATGAGTCTCGTGCGGCTCGTCAGCGTCATGGTCTGTGCCGCACGCTTGTGGCCAATATGGTCGAGGGCGTATCCACGGGATTCCAGCGTCGTCTGGAGATTCAAGGCGTGGGCTATCGGGCCCAAGTGCAGGGAAGAAACCTGATCCTCAACGTCGGATACAGTAAGCCTGTCGATATTCCGCCTCCAGATGGGATTCAGCTTGCAGTGGAAGGCAACACAAACGTGATTGTCAGCGGAATTGATAAAGAAATTGTCGGCAATACAGCAGCCAAAATTCGCGCCGTTCGCCCTCCCGAACCCTACAAAGGGAAGGGAATTCGCTATGCAGGCGAAGCGGTCAGACGCAAGGTTGGTAAGTCCGGTGGTAAAGGGAAGAAATAAGCCATGAAACTGAATCGTAAAGACTCCACTCGCCGTCGTCACACTCGCATTCGTAAACGCGTCGAAGGTACTTCAGAACGCCCTCGTCTCGCAGTGTTTCGATCAAATCAGCACATCTATGCTCAAGTGATCGACGACACGGCTCAACATACGCTGGCTTCGGCTTCGACCCTCGATCCCGAACTGAAAGAAAAGCTCGAATCATTCGCAAATCAGGAAGCTTCGGCAGAAGTGGGTAAGCTGGTAGCGCAACGCGCGATCGCCAAGGGCATTCAGTCGGTGGTCTTCGATCGCGGTGGCAATCTCTATCATGGTCGGGTCAAATCATTGGCAGACGCTGCCCGTGAAGCTGGTTTGAATTTCTAGGAGAAACTCATGGCAAAAGGTCGTAAAAGTAACAAGCCTCGTGAAGAGAAATCGGACTGGCAAGAGCGGGTGGTTCAGATTCGCCGGGTGACGAAGGTCGTCAAGGGCGGTAAAAAACTGAGCTTCCGGGCGATCGTCGTCGTCGGTAACGAGCGGGGTCAAGTCGGGGTCGGCGTTGGTAAGGCCAGCGATGTCATCGGCGCGGTTAAGAAAGGCGTTGCGGATGGCAAGAAGCATCTTGTAGAAGTCCCTTTGACCAAATCCAATTCAATTCCTCATCCAACCAATGGCAGCGGTGGCGGCGCAAAAGTAATGATGCGTCCAGCGGCTCCAGGGACTGGGGTAATTGCTGGGGGAGCCGTTCGGACAGTTCTCGAACTTGCGGGCGTGAAGAACATTCTGGCCAAACAGCTTGGTTCTGGCAATCCGCTCAACAATGCACGGGCGGCGGTCAGTGCGTTGGATGGACTGCGAACCTTCGCGGAAGTGGCTGAAGAACGGGGTGTTCCAGTCGAAAACCTCTACGCTTAGTCTCTCAAGATTGAGTCGAGAGATTAGGTCAAGAAACTTTCATTAGCACTGACTAAACACTATGAGAATCGATGATGTAGCGCCTCAACAAGGTGCAACCAAACGTGGCCGTCGAGTCGGTCGAGGTATTGCTGCCGGACAAGGTGCAAGCTGTGGCTTTGGAATGCGGGGTCAAAAGTCTCGTTCCGGTCGCCCGACTCGCCCAGGCTTTGAAGGCGGACAAACGCCTCTGTATCGCCGACTACCCAAACGCAAGTATTTCACTGTGATCAATCGGCAAAACTACACTGTGATCAATGTGGGCGACCTGGCGGAGCTTGCTGCTAACACAGGGGTTAATCTGGCTTCCTTGATGGAAGTGGGCATTGTCACTCAAGATGACGGGCCGCTGAAAATTTTGGGTGACGGAGACTTGTCTGTAGCTCTGAACGTCCAAGCGACCAGCTTTACAGAGGGTGCCCGCGCTAAAATCGAAGCAGCTGGCGGCACCTGTGAAGTCTTGGAACCCAAACCAACCTGGCATCGTGCCCCCAAGGTGAAAGCATAGCCGTTTCAACAGCTCACTAAACGTCATCCTTGCCGGGGTGGCGCTTTCTAGTCTCAAAATAAGCACCTTCTGGAACTGGGCAAATCGGTCTGCTAGGCTACGAATATATGTACGAGGTGTTCTTTTATGGTCGTTAGTCGAGATAAAGCTCCAACCGCTCAGGAAACCTTTTCTCAGATGGCTCAAGCTGCCGGACTTAGAGGGCGTTTGCTCTTGACGATCGGCTTACTGATTCTGGTTCGCCTGGGGATTTATATTCCGCTACCGGGGATCGATCGGGCCGCTTTTGCTGCCAACATTTCGGGCAACTCGGCTCTCAGTTTTGTTGACTTGTTTGCTGGCGGTGGTCTGAGAACCCTGGGAATTTTTGCACTGGGGATCTTGCCGTTTATCAACGCCTCGATTATTTTGCAATTACTGACTACGGCAATCCCACAGTTAGAAGACTTGCAGAAGAATGAAGGAGAAGCCGGACGGCGCAAGATTTCTCAAATCACTCGCTATGTGGCGTTAGGGTTAGCAATTGTTCAAAGTTCGCTGTTGGCGATCGGGCTACTTCGTCCTTTTGCGCTGGATGCAGGCCCCCTATTTGTTGCTGAAACGGCATTGGCGCTGTCTGCGGGTTCAATGTTTGTGATGTGGGTTGGTGAAGTCATTACGGAGCGAGGCATTGGAAACGGGGCCTCCTTGCTGATTTTCTTAAACATCGTTTCAACCTTGCCGACTTCGTTAGGAAAAACATTTGAGTTAGCGCAGAGTGGCGATCGCAGCGTTGTGGGTGGTGTTGTGATTCTACTGCTTGTGTTCCTGGCGATGGTGATTGGAATCGTTTTTGTTCAAGAGGGCACTCGTCGAATTCCGATCATTTCAGCCCGCCGTCAGGTTGGTCGTCGCCAGTATCTAGAAAGAAGCAGCTATCTACCGCTCCGCCTTAACCAGGGTGGGGTCATGCCGATCATTTTCGCCTCTACGGTTCTGACTCTTCCGGCGCTGGTTGCTCAGGCGCTCCAAAATGCGTCCGTCAGCCAGTTTCTTGGAACTTATTTGGGGCCGACTTCTTGGGCACACAATCTTGTCTATCTTGTGTTGATTCTCTTCTTCAGCTACTTTTATGCTTCGCTTGTGGTTCAGCCCGATGAGATGTCAAAGAACTTGAAGAAGATGGGTGCAAGTATTCCAGGAATTCGTCCCGGAAAGGCGACGACTGAGTACATTGAGCGAGTCTTAAATCGGTTGACATTTCTGGGTGCGATCTTTCTAGGAGTGGTCGCGATCGTCCCTACGATCGTGGAGAGCGCAACTAGGGTTCCAACCTTTCAGGGGTTAGGCGCAACTTCACTCCTAATTCTGGTTGGGGTCGCGATTGACACGGCGAAACAAATTCAAACTTACGTCATCTCCCAGAGATACGAAGGAATGGTGAAACAGTAGTGGCTCGACTCATCTTTCTAGGCCCACCCGGAGCAGGCAAAGGTACCCAGGCAATGGTCTTGGCTTCCCTTAAACAGATCCCTCATATTTCCACAGGCGAAATTTTACGAGCGGCGGTTGCTGGGCAGACAATCCTAGGAGTCAAAGCCAAGGGATACATGGATCGGGGAGAACTTGTTCCGGATCAGCTTGTGATTGACCTGATTCGAGAACGACTGGGAGAGTCGGATGCTGAGGCTGGCTGGATTCTAGACGGATACCCGCGTAATGTAGCCCAAGCCGACTCTCTAGCGGAATTAGTCACGGAACTGGGTCAGACCCTTGATCGCGTCGTCAATTTAGACGTTCCAGACGAAACCCTGGTAGAGCGTTTGTTGAGTCGCGGACGCAAGGACGATAGCGAGGAAGTGATTCGCCGTCGCTTAGAGGTTTACCGGGAGCAAACCGCACCCCTGATCAAATACTACGAAGCTCACCAGAATTTGACCACGGTTGACGGCGATCGCCCACTGGAAGAAGTCACGACTGCCCTAAAAGAGATTGTTTAGCACAAGACTTAATGAGTCGGCCCGCTCCCAATTTCTTAGCTGCGGTGGGTTCTACCCCTTGTTTTCTGATATGGTCACCTTCCTGATATGCAGAAAGCAAATTTAATGCTCTAAACTGGAAAAGATGGTGTAAACTCTCTTGACTCCAAAAATGTTTTGTTGTAACGGAGGAAAACAGTTTGTCTAAACAAGATTTGATTGAAATGGAAGGGACGGTGGTTGACTCCCTGCCGAATGCAATGTTTCGCGTCGATTTGGATAACGGCTTTAACGTTCTTGCTCATATTTCTGGCAAGATTCGTCGCAACTACATTAAGATTTTGCCGGGCGATCGCGTCAAGGTTGAACTTACGCCCTACGACTTGACCAAGGGCAGAATTACCTATCGCTTGCGAAACAAAAAATAAAAATGGTTTTAAAAGGCTGTAGCGAAATCTACCTTTGACAAAAACTATAAAAAATTGTTAGAATGTTGTGTTTGTTGCAGTGTTGCCAAGGTTAAGGCATGAAAGTTCGAGCGTCAGTCAAGAAGATTTGTGAAAAGTGCCGCGTCATCCGCCGTCGGGGTCGCGTGATGGTGATTTGTGAAAATCCCAAGCACAAACAGCGCCAAGGTTAGTTGGTAGACTTGCCTCAGAGGAAGGGGACTTCTAGGCAAGCAGGGTAATATCTACATCCTCAAGCAATTCAGTATAGGGAGAGAGAAGCGTGGCACGGATTGCCGGAGTAGACCTTCCCCGCGATAAGCGCGTTGAGATTGGTCTGACATACATTTACGGAATTGGACTCACCAGAGCAAAAGAAGTGATCGCCAAAACAGGCGTGAACCCGGATACTCGCGTTAGAGATTTGAGCGATGCGGATGTTTCGGCCCTTCGAGAAGCGGTCGAAAGTGGTTATCAAGTCGAAGGTGACTTACGACGATTTGACAACCTGAACGTCAAACGATTGATGGATATCGGCTGCTATCGCGGTCGTCGTCATCGTCTTGGCTTACCCGTTCGCGGACAACGAACTCGCACCAACGCCCGGACTCGTCGCGGTGGTCGTCGAACTGTGGCCGGTAAGAAGAAAGCGCCCGGTAAGAAATAAGTAGACTCCAGACTCTAGACCTGAGATTTTGGATTCGTCCAAAGTCCATCGTCTAGAGTCTAAAGTTCCTTCTCAGCACTCATTTAGAACCTCAGATCAGAGTTTAGACATGGCGAGACAACCAACCAGAAAGACTGGCCCCCGTAAGCAAAAGAAAAACGTCCCCAGCGGCGTGGCTTACATTTCATCAACGTTTAACAACACGATCGTCACCATCTCTGATACAGGTGGCGAAGTCATCTCGTGGGCCTCTGCTGGCTCCAGTGGATTCAAGGGTGCGAAGAAAGGAACGCCTTTTGCGGCTCAAACTGCGGCAGAAAGTGCAGCCCGTCGCGCAATGGATCAAGGAATGCGTCAGTTAGAAGTGATGGTCAGCGGGCCGGGAGCCGGTCGAGAGACCGCGATTCGGGCACTGCAAGGGGCAGGGTTAGAAATTACTCTGATTCGTGATATCACTCCGATTCCTCACAATGGCTGCCGTCCACCCAAGCGTCGTCGAGTCTAAGCGTTTGGGTTGTGTTTGCCAGCTATCCAGAAAAGGTTCGGGTTTGAGTCAAATGAGGGAAAGCCCTCACGATCAAGGAGAAGGGAGGTCACTCCGTGGCACAGTTTCAGGTTGAATGTGTAGAGTCCACAACGGACAAAGACCAGAGCCAGTACAGCAAGTTTATTTTAGAGACGCTAGAGCGGGGTCAAGGCACGACCGTTGGTAACGCTTTGCGGCGGGTTTTGCTGTCAAACCTGGAAGGAACCGCAGCAACGGCTGTTCGGATTGCGGGCGTTTCTCACGAGTTTGCCACCATTCCAGGGGTACGCGAGGATGTTCTAGACATTCTTCTCAACATGAAGAAGGTGGTCTTTAAGAGCTATTCTGCTCAACCTCAGATTGGTCGATTGCTGGTGCAAGGGCCTGCGACGGTGACGGCCGAGCAGTTCGATCTCCCGGCTGAGGTGGAGCTAGTCGATCCCGATCAATATATTGCAACGCTTTCGGCGGGTTCTACGCTGGAAATGGAGTTCAGAATTGAGAAAGGCAAAGGTTACCGAGCGGTTGACAAAAATCGTGAGGAAACCGCAGCGCTGGACTTTTTGCAGATTGATTCTGTGTTCATGCCCGTTCGGAAGGTGAATTACAGTGTTGAAGATGCGAGAGGCGGCGGTGCGACTGAGAAAGACCGTCTCCTGATGGAGATTTGGACAAATGGCAGCTTAACGCCTCAAGAAGCGTTGAGTCAGGCTGCTAACATCTTGGTTGATTTGTTCAATCCCCTTAAAGACATTCCTTCTGAACCTGCCGATGATGATTTCACTGGAGAGGACGGGCCAGAAAGTCAGATTCCGATCGAAGAGCTTCAACTCTCGGTTCGCGCTTACAACTGCTTGAAGCGGGCGCAAATTAACTCAGTTGCTGACCTGCTCGACTACAGCCAGGAAGACCTGCTTGAAATAAAGAATTTCGGGCAAAAGTCGGCCGAAGAAGTGGTCGAAGCCTTACAGCAACGGTTAGGAATTACTCTGCCTCAAGAGAAATCCCAAAAGTCCAACTAAAATCCGTTTTGAGTTCTGGGTTGAGTCATTAGCCTGGAACTTAGAATTTGGAACGAAGTCCCTCTACTTATAAACTTGTTATGCGTCATCGTTGCAGAGTTCCCATGCTTGGAAAACCTGCGGATCAGCGTAAAGCGCTCTTGCGATCGCTTACCACTGAACTGATCCGCAACGGTCGAATCAAGACGACCAAAGTTCGCGCCAAGGCCATGCGCCCTGAAGTCGAAAAGATGATTACCCTCGCTAAAGACGGTTCCCTCTCGGCCCGTCGTCAAGCCATGGGATACATCTTCGACAAACAACTGGTTCACGCCCTGTTTGAGCAAGCTCCAGAACGGTACGCCGATCGCCAAGGTGGCTACACCCGGATTATCCGAACTGTTCCCCGACGCGGCGACAACGCAGAAATGGCGTACATCGAATTGACTTAACCTCATGCTCGCTGCTCAACCCCAACCAACTCAACGCATTGCCTTAGTTATTCAATACTTGGGCACTCGTTTTCATGGGTGGCAGCGTCAGCCGAATCAGCGAACCGTTCAGGAAGAAATTGAGACGGCGCTGCGATCGGTTCTTAACCGCCCAGTGGTGATTCACGCAGCAGGAAGAACTGATACAGGCGTTCACGCAGCCGCCCAAGTCGTCCATTTTGATGCCGAAACTCTGATTCCGGCTCATCGTTGGGCAGATGTTTTAAATTCTCGTTTGCCTGACGATATTCTGATTCGCGCCTCGACTTCAGTTCATTCGACCTGGCACGCTCGATTTTCTGCGGTGTGGAGACGTTACCGTTACACGCTATTTACGGATGCCCGTCCCAATCTGTTTGTCGCGCCTTACGCTTGGCACTATTACTATGAGCCGTTGGATGAGACGCTGATTCAGAAGGCGCTGAATCCGATGCTGGGTCGGCACCATTTGGCAGCCTTTCATCGTGCGGGATCGAGTCGTCCGCATTCCTGGGTGGATGTTCAGGCGGCAGAGTGTCAGCGTCAGGGAGCCTTTTTGTACATTGAAGTTCAGGCCAGCGGCTTTTTGTATGGAATGATGCGGCTGTTGGTGGGATTGCTGGTGCAGGTGGGGCGAGGAGAGCGATCGCCCGATGACTTCACCCAACTCTGGACGGCGGAACGTCGAGAAGAAGTGAAATACGCTGCCCCGTCTCAAGGCTTGTGTTTGTTGAGGGTTGGCTATCCTGATTCGCCCTTCTCGCCCGATGTTTGGTTTGATAGCCAGCCGAGGCTAGTTCTGCCAAGTCCGACCGATTTAGAGTATTGCTTGAGTTAGCTCGATCGCAAATTTTTACAAGACTGAAGAAATCATGGAAAAGACCTATCTCCCTCCTGTCGATTCTCTAGAACGCAATTGGTACGTCATTGATGCAGCCAATCAGCGCTTGGGACGACTCTCCACTGAAATCGCGATGATTTTACGCGGTAAGAACAAGCCTACTTATACCCCTTCGATGGATACAGGCGATTTTGTAATCGTCATCAATGCTGAGAAAGTGGATGTGACCGGGAAAAAACGCTTTCAGAAGATCTATCGCCGCAACTCTGGGCGTCCTGGTGGAATGAAAACCGAGACGTTTGACAAACTGCAAGCTCGAATTCCAGAGCGAATCATCGAACATGCGGTGAAAGGAATGCTGCCCAAAAATTCTCTGGGTCGCCAACTATTCACCAAGCTGAAAGTTTATGCGGGAGCGGCTCATCCCCATGCCGCCCAACAGCCTCAAGTTCTACAAATCAATACCATTCCCGGAGAAGATAGCTAATGCAAGCCACTGAAGGTCGTGTCGTTTATCTTGGCACAGGTCGCCGTAAGTCTGCGGTGGCCAGAGTTCGTCTGGTTCCGGGTGATGGAACGCTGACAGTGAACGGTAAAGCTGGAGATCTGTATCTTCAATTCAATCCTGAGTATATTTCAGCGGCAAAGGCTCCCTTGGAAACCTTGGGACTCGAAGGTGAGTATGACATTCTCGTGAATGCTCACGGGGGCGGATTGACGGGACAAGCGGATGCGATTCGTCTCGGTGTGGCTCGTGCCCTGTGTCAGCTTGACCCTGAAAACCGTAAGCCTTTGAAGACGGAAGGCTACCTGACTCGTGATCCCCGTGCCAAAGAGCGGAAGAAATACGGTCTGCGGAAAGCGCGTAAGGCTCCTCAGTTCTCGAAACGGTAGGAAGCTGGCTCACAGCAGATTGCTAAAAGCTAAAATAGATCTAGAAAGATTGGAGAAATTTCGATGCCCAAACCTGACATTCATCCCAAGTGGTACCCAGAGGCGAAAGTCTACTGTAATGGCGAAGTCGTCATGACCATCGGTTCCACCAAGCCCGAACTGCATGTTGACGTGTGGTCTGGCAATCACCCATTCTTTACCGGGACGCAAAAGATTATTGATACCGAGGGTCGTGTGGAACGATTCTTGCGGAAGTATGGCATGACGGACGACTCAGCCGGACAAGCAAAGTAGCCAAGCTAGGCGGTTTGGATTTTAGAGTTTGGATTGATGTCCGACTTCTGGATTCAATCTCTCCGAGGATCGCCCCAACCGATCGTGGAGCCTAGTTAACCCCTACTTTTTTCTGGTCTCATGGCTGAATCTTATTTAATTGACAAGCTGAATTCCGTTGAGCAAACTTTTAATGAGTTGACTCGGCGGATGAGTGATCCTGACATTGCTAAAAATCCGGCTGAGTTTCAAGAAGTGGCAAAGGCGCGATCGTCTCTAGAGACAGTCGTCAATACTTATGAAGCCTGGCGCAAAACTCAGCAGGATCTGGCCGACGCTCGGCAAATTGTTAAAGAGTCGGGCAGCGATCAGGAGTTGCAGCAAATGGCTGCGATGGAAGCTGAAGAGCTTCAGCAAAGCCTCAATGATTTGGAAACTCGACTGAAAGTGATGCTGCTGCCCAGCGATCCGAATGATGACCGAAACATCATGTTGGAAATTCGAGCGGGGACAGGTGGCGATGAGGCGAGTATTTGGGCGGGTGATTTGCTGCGGATGTATTCTCGTTATGCGGAGACGAAGCGCTGGAAAGTGAAGCTGGTCAGTGAGTCTCTGGCAGACATGGGCGGCTTTAAGGAAGCAGTTCTGGAGATTCAGGGCGATCGCGTCTACAGCGAACTGAAATTTGAGGCGGGAGTTCACCGAGTCCAGCGGGTTCCTTTAACCGAAGCGTCGGGACGAGTTCACACGTCAACCGCGACGGTCGCGGTGATGCCGGAAGTGGACGAAGTGGAAGTTCACATTGACCCCAAAGATATTGAATTGACGACAGCGCGATCGGGTGGTGCGGGTGGTCAGAACGTCAACAAAGTGGAAACCGCAGTTGATCTACGACACAAGCCAACGGGGATTCGGATTTTTTGCACTGAGGAACGATCGCAACTGCAAAACCGCGAACGAGCGATGCAGATTCTTCGAGCCAAACTGTATGAACTGAAGCTGCAAGAACAGCAAGAGGCAGTGACTTCGCTGCGGATGTCTCAGGTGGGGACGGGATCGCGATCGGAAAAGATTCGTACCTACAACTACAAAGATAGTCGCGTCACAGATCACCGTTTGGGCAAAAACTTTTCGCTGCCGCCTGTGTTGGAGGGCGACCTGGAAGAGTTGATTCAAAGCTGCATTTCTCAAGACCAGCAAGAGCGACTAGAAGTCTTGGCAGCAGAGAGTGGAAACCAAGCAGCGGTGAGTTGATGGTTCAAATTACTGCCATCACTGATGCCATTACGACTTTAGCCGAAGCTGAAAATCAGTTTGGGTTGAGGCGGACTGAAGATGAGCAGTTCTTTAAAGAGTGGATTGAAGGGTTACCTGATCTGACGGATGTCGATCGGGAAGTTTTGGACACGCTTCGACGAAGATATGTGTATCACCGTACTGATGGCGACTTATTAGAAGGGACTGTCTCTTTGCTGATGGCTTCGCCACTTTTGGCTGTAGCAGGATTTTATAATCCGCCGTTTAAGGTGAAAGCAGAGCCAACGGTTCAAATCACGTTATACCAAATCAACTAGAGATAGATACAGATAGGGCATTCATGATGAATGGATATTGTGTCACAGCAGCAATCCAATCCGGTGTCAGATAGCCCAACACTTCGCGCAGTGCTGTCCTCAACTCATCTAGGGTGGCAAAGATTTCTCCTTTGAAATCCAGCTTCAAATCTTCCCACAGACGCTCAATCGGATTGAGTTCCGGACTGTGAGGGGGCTGATAAAGTAAGACAATGTTCTCCGGGATGCAAAGCTTGTGGCTGGAATGAGCGGGAGCTTGATCGACTTGAATCACATTCAGGACATGGGGATACGCTTGGGCAACTAGGTCTAAAAACACCTCAAAACAAGCGGTATCGAGATGGGAAAATTCGTAGAAGAACGACTCACCGGTACTGGGGGCAACCACCCCATATAGCCAAATTGCTTCTCTGGGCCACTGCACCGGCTGTGCCGGTTTGACACCCAGGGCGGTGATGCGTTTGCCTAATGTGGTCAGTAATCCCAGGCGGGTTTCATCTTAACACCAATATTTCAACGGGCGGATTCTCCCATCCTCCTCCAAAATATCGCTCAGTTCAGCCCCTAAGATCTTTTAAAAAAGTCCACTTTTTGCGGGTCTTGCTCAGTGCTGATGGGTCGAGGTCGCTTCGGTTTTGCCCCAAGTCGATAGCAAACATGCTTATGGATGCCTTCATAGGTGATCTCATGATCGTACTCAGTCTTCAGCCACTCTTGGATTTCGCCGTAGCTACTGAACCCGACTGGACTGGACAGTCGCTCTATTAAGACTGCTTGAGCTGCCTCCGGGATTTGACAGGTTCGACCGATTGGGACTTCACGGGTTAACAGTTCCTCCATGCCGCCATGATCGTATTTACTCAACCAACGCTGTAGCGTAATGCGCCCTCGTCCTAGCAGTTCGGCGGCGTGAGTCACCGATTTGGCTTGACCACTTTGCAGAAGATACAGTAGTTGAATCCGTTCTTTACTGCGAGCATGGCACTGAGTGTGCATGAGATTTTTGAGGTGCCATCTTGTTAGCCTCTTAACTTGACTACATTATATCTGTATCATTAGTTGGACGGTTTGGTATTAGATGATGGTGAAGAGGTTTTGCGGGGGCGGATCGATGTCTTGGTGATGCAAAACCAGTTCTGGGTTGTAATTTTAGAATCCAAGAAAACGACTCTTGCTGTCTTGGCTGCTTTACCTCAAGCGCTGACCTATCTCATGGCAAGTCCCCATCCTGATCAACCTGGCTTTGGCATGATTACGAATGGAGATGACATTCTTTTTGTGAAGTTGGCTCAGGGTAAAGTTTCTCAATATTCGCTTTCGCGAGTGTTCGCGCCCTTCACCTCAGCTAGAGAGCTTTACAATGCAACGCGGGTGCTAAAGCGGATTGGTCAGGTTATTACTCAGAAATAGTATTAGCCTTTGACTAACCATCTAACTGTTAAGAGGAATAATTTTATAGTCCATCAACAAGGGAAGCTAAATGTTGAGCAACTTCTTAAATCGTTCGTCATTTCTAATGAAGTCAAAGTCTGAATCAGTTTGTGCCATTGTTCTATATTTACCATCAGGAGTAAGTTTAGTTGCTTCTTTCAGGCTTTCAACTGCCAGTTCAACTTCATTTTGTAGCGAAAGATAACACGCTTTGTTATACCAAGCTCTAGCATAGTTAGGTTTGATTTCGATAGCCTTCTCACATGACAGGATTGCTTCTTTAGGCTGCTCTGACCATCTAAGAGCAGAACCTCTCTCGACCCATGCAGAATAGTGATCAGGGTCAATTTGAATAACTTTTTCATGAGCAATAATTGCTTCTTTGTATCGTCTCAATCTTCTCAATGCCTTCCCTTTACCAAACCAAGCATCAAGGTAGTCAGGTCTCATTTGATTGGCTTTTTCATAAGAAGCAAGTGCGTCATCATACCGAGACTCAAAGTAGAAAGCTTGTCCCTGCTTTATGTAATCTTCTGCTGTAAACAACTGCGGAATTGCAGAGTCCAGAAGATTAAGCTGCGTGGTGAGCCTTTGAAGTTTCTGTTGTCGCTTGGGTGTGCTTTGAGATTCTTCAAAACTGAGTGTTTGTTGCATTGGTGGCAGTATTCCTGAAAGTTGATGTAAAAGCTCCTCTCTAAATTTCTCGCCATCAACCCTTATTTGCGACATCTTGCTATGGAAGTCTAGCTTCATTTCCTCAAAATCTTTACTAAATGCTTCTTTTCGATTATTAATTTCTGACCTCACTCCATTGCCTAGTTGCATTTCTACTGCTTGCTCAATTTTTTCTTCTTTTAATTGCTCTGCCACTTTTTGGTCAAGCTTTTTATCGATTTGTTCGTTGAATTGCTTTTCCAACTGATTCTCTAGATCGCTCACTATGCGTTGGCGAAATGTCCACAGTACACCAGCCGTTATGGTGAGACAGGGCAAACGCATAAAAAAATTGGGTGACTACCCTGCAAGGCTTCCAGACCTCATGGGCAAAAATGCTTAGAGGCTGAAATCCTCAATCTGAAAGGATCAAGAATTTTCATGCGTTTGCCCTGTTATGGTGAGAGCAATGGATAGTATTCCAAACGCTTTGTCAACCTCTTGTCGGGCGACTCTATACGCTTCCAACCGAATGTTCTCAAATTGAACTTTTTCAAGCTCTTTATCTTGCTTAGGTAAAGTTGTAGAACTGGGTGTTAGTTGCCGAGGTGAGAAAATTGGCTTAGGTTGAGCGATCGTAGTACTAGCAGACAGCAAGCAGATTGAGACTGTCAAAGCGAACCGGGGTTGAATTCTCGTATCAACTTATACCAAATCAACCAACAAATGATACTCATAAAAAATCAGTTAATTAACCGATTTCTATCTCTCAGATTTGAAAAAACCCCATCAGGGAAGCCGTTTCAAAGTCCCCCAAAATGGGGGATTTAGGGGGCGAGGATCTGTATCAGTAACTAGTGAATTTGGTATTAGTGAGCAACTAATAGACCTGGTTGCCTGACAGAAGTAGGTGAAACCCAACAAACACGAGGAAATTAGTG
>NZ_JBJPHS010000062.1:0-38866 GCF_052939495.1 Phormidesmis sp. 146-12
TCAGAACAATACAACTCATTTGGAAATGACGAACCGGAACAAAAGACTTCATATTACAACAGCCTGTAGCTCATACTTGGAGGATTCTACCATTACTAATGAATTAATTCTCATTAGGGAAGGCACCTCTATTGCTTTTGTCAAAGAAAACTGCTGTTGAGCTTCCAGATAAAGCTCTTCCAGGTTCTCAGCTAGGTCAGCTTCATTGCAAGATGCTCACGATATTAATCAGGACTAGTCAGATCTCTTGTTCCTTCTCCTTGGGGAGCGGGTTAGGGTGAGGGCAGAAAGACTGTGCTACACAATTGGGATGCTCCCGCACGATTTCTCTCGTCCCCCATGACCCACTCAGATATGTTGCTTCCCCTAAACACAAACCTCGACAGAATGTTAGAACTCTGATTTAATCAAGGTCATGAAGTTTATTGACAAAAATTGTCATGTCTTTACCCGCTGCCCTCACCGCTCGCAATCTTACGCTTGGTTATGAAGGAACCCCGATTGTTCAAGATTTGACTCTCGCTGTTCCACCCGGACAAATTACGGCTTTGGTGGGTGCAAACGGATGCGGAAAATCAACGCTCTTGCGCGGATTAGCCAGATTACTCAAGCCGACAAGCGGAGCAGTTTACCTTGATGGTAAATCGATCTTTAGCCGATCGACCAAAGAAGTTGCACAACAGTTAGGATTGCTTCCCCAAAACCCGATCGCACCCGAAGGGCTGACGGTAAAAGATTTAGTGGCTCAGGGACGCTATCCCTATCAAAACTGGCTACAACAATGGTCTACTCAAGATGAAAAGATTGTGCAGCGGGCGTTAGAGACAACTGATTTAGAAGGGTTTAGCGATCGCGCTTTAGATACGCTTTCCGGTGGACAACGCCAACGCGCTTGGATTGCAATGGCCCTCGCACAAGATACTGAAATTCTTTTATTAGACGAACCCACAACATTCTTAGACCTGGCGCATCAAATCGAAGTGTTAGATCTGCTCTATGACTTAAATCAGCGGCAGGAAAGAACGATCGTCATGGTGCTACATGATCTCAATCAAGCTTGTCGCTATGCAGATTATCTAATCGCTGTTAAAGAAGGGCGAATCTTTGCGGCAGGCGATCCGCAAACGGTGATGACAGAAGAGACTGTTCAAGCTGTGTTTAATCTAGACTGTCGCATTTTCTCAGACCCGATCGCAGGTACGCCGATGTGTATCCCAATTAGCCAAAAAGCAAGGGAGCGTCGATAATGTGCCTGTCCGGGGAAGCTTATGATGAAATGCTGACTCTGCTTAAAGTTCAGATTGATCTCGAAGACGAGTTCGATCAAACCTTTGCTGTGTCACGCCTGATCGATGAAGGTTATTTCAGAGGGTGACAACGAAGCTACAACGCAGGCTGGCTTGAGGAAATAGCCCTGAAACCTCGCTGGGAAAAAGGACGTTTTGGGGCTTGAGCGCAATGAGCCGATACGCCAAGGTGGAGAACAAATTGAGGCTACCATACAAGCCAATCCAAAATTGACTGTGGCGATTTTGAACACGTTTTGGTTCTTTGACCCAACAGACCTGGTTGACTGACAAAACTCCTGAAACCCTCGATTCTTCGTAGGTTGGTGTTGAGCAACGCGAAACCCAACAGCAGCCTTTCTACCGTTGCTAACGTTGGGTTTCACCAGGTTCAACCCAACCTACCTGAAAAGATTTGTCAGTCAATCAGCCCAACAGACATAGGATAGGGGCAAGCAAATCGCGACGTTTACCAGGCGATCGTACATTTTTTCTACGTCCTTTCCTAAATAGTACTACCTGATTCTCTTAAAATTCCCTAGGCTACCCAGTCAGATTAGTAACAAATAATACAGCGGTAAGCATATTTTGACTAGTTAAACACTATGAATTAGATATAGCAGTTCTAAATCGTCTGTGAGAATCGTCAATTGATGGGTGGTTACTCATTAGTCCCTAGCAATTGATTTACGACTAACCACTAGCCACCGAACTCTCACAACTCAAATAGGATAGCTATAGTACCAACTTTTAGTAAAAGCAAAATGATGAACGCAACTCCTGACAGAACACTTAAATTACTAAGTTCAGGCTTACCTCTGAAACTTTCTCGTCGTGGCTTCCTTGGTTTGATGGGACTGTCTGCCTGTCGTGCCACTCTACCCTCGTCTCAGCGTCGATCGCTGCTAGTCGGCACAGTCAGCTACGAAGAAGGCAGCAAATCCCTGGATCAGTACAATCGCTTTAAACAATACTTAAGCGAAAAAATGCAGTCATTGGTAGAGCTAGAGCCTGCTATCAACGAGGGGAGAGCTTTAGAGCGGATTCAGCGGCAGGAATGGTCGCTAGTGTTTGCGCCGCCGGGGTTGACTGCGATCGCAATCTCACAACATCAATATACGCCCCTCTTTCCGCTGTTTGGGGTACAAGGGTTGCGCTCAGTTCTGGTGGTACGAGAAGATAGCCCGATTCAGGAAATTGCAGCGATCGCAGGTAAGTCTGTAGCCTTGGGAAAGCCAGGTTCTGCAACGGGATACTATTTGCCGATTTTTAATTTATATGGTCTAACCCTGTCAGAACTGATGTTTCCACCCACGCCCAAGGCGATTTTAGAAGCAGTGGTTGAGGGTAAAGCAGCCGTCGGTGCTGTCTCGCTAGAAGAGTTTGAAACTTATAAAAGTCAGGCTAATCCTCTCAGTTTGCGAATTCTATTGACCGATGTTCACAATGTTCCGTCTGGTGCAGTTTTAATTAGTCCTACGATCGAGCGCAATGCTCAAGAATCAATTCGCAAGACTTTAAATGAAACCCCTTCTGTCGTGGCTCAAGAAGCCGGGTTTGTGACAAATGCTCCCGTCGCTGACTACAAGTATATGATCTCAGTAGTAGAGCGAGTGAGAGCCATTTTCCCAGGGGACACTCAAAAGACGGGAGCGCTACTTCAACAAAAACCCGTTCGTTTGTTTAAGTGAACTAGAACCTGTCACTTGTTTGGCGATCGCAGTCATCTCTTGAGTCCAGGGATGATTGGGATACTTCAAAGAAAAAATACCACTGCTGCCCAAATCAAACATCTCTTCACTGACTGGGAGGATGCCCGCTACGGGAGTTTCGTAAGTATTTTGGACTCGCTGCCGTAGCTCCTTAAAATCCAGTGATGGCAGGGCTTTATTGACCACGAGCATCATTTTGGGAACTTCTAGCTTACGAGCCACATCGATCGCGACAGCAGTTCCTTGATAATCCTGTTTGTCAGGACGAAGAATCAGAACAAACACATCCGAGAGAATGATCGAGAGTAGCGTTTCTTCATTGATGCCGGGATGAGTGTCAATCAACAGATAATCTAGCTTTAGCCGACGCACTAGATTTTGTAACCCATCATTGAGAAGTCGAGCATCATAGCCTTCTCTAAGAATGCGAGAGATGTCACTCATTCTAATGCTAGAAGGAATCAGATGGATACTTCCCTGACGACCGAATAAAGACTGCTTTTGTTGCAGAATTGAACTGACATCATAAACGGCTTCTTCGATGGCGCAGCGCCCCCAGAGATAGTCATTCAGGGTATAGCGCAGTCGCTCTTCTTCAAGCCCAAATAGAACATGAATTCCGGGTGATTGAATGTCAGTGTCCACTACGCCAACTCGCTTTCCAGAACGAGCAATCAGAGTCGCTAAATTACTGGTGACATTCGACTTACCAGTTCCGCCACGAAATGAGTGAATTGAGATAATTTCAGACACGGTATATCCTCAAGGTAAAGTGACTAGTGAAACATTGACCCGAACGCTTGTCCGAAAGTCCCCCAGAATTGGCAGCTTGGGGGGCTAGAAGCACAAAACAACGAAGCAAAAAGCTTTATCGAATTCACGTTAAATAGGAGCTTAATCAGTCGCAGACTCGCGTTTACTTCTCAAAGCTTTTGCTTCCTCCTGTAATTTCTGAAACGATTCTGACTCGGCGATCTCAGCAACTTGACGCGCTCGTTTGCCATCGTCAATTTCGAGACGCAATTTCTGCAACTGTTGTTTGAGTTGTTGTTCGCGGGCATAAATTTCCTGCACCATGCGTTGAAACACTCGCCCTAATTGTCCTAGTTCATCATTGCGCTTGGCGATCGGGGCTAGTTTTTCATGTTCAAACTCTGCTGCTTCTTCTGCGCTGATCTCGTTCATACTAATTTTTTGAGCAAGCTGCGCCATTGGCTTAATTGGTTGTAGTACGTTGCGCTTGAGCAAATAGTTGATGAGCAAAATCACTAGCGCGAATATGCCAATGAATATACCGATGATTAGAGAAGAGGCTCGACTGGCATCATCAAAAACTTTACTAGCAGGAACGTAAATCACCTGACTACCCAGCACTTCATTGAGCTTCCAGTTAAAGCCATTTTCTGAGCCATAGCTGGCGATGTGACTTTTGGGAGCCGCTTGTGGCGTACTGTGACAGCGCAAACAGGTTGCATTTTTCACTGAAAATGGACGGGCACTATAAAACAGCTTCTCGCCCACAGAGTCCCGAAAACCGGAGATATTTTTTAGCTTTGGGTTGCTTTGAAATTGCTTGGTAAGATCAGTTTCAAACACATCCGCCTTATCTCGCAAGTTTGTTGGATTTAGCAGAGCATCTTTGTAGAAGAAGTCTTTATATTCGTCATTTTTGCGAAGACCTTCAAAGACTTCTCTCACTGTAAAACTGGGAATCGATTCGGGGATGAATGTAGGCTGCGTCTCTACCATTGGCATCAAGAGCGGGCTAATGCGGGTGTTGGTAAACGCTCTGACTGAATTCATCGTCTCGGACAAAATCTGGCTCCGGTAAGCGATTTCACCTTCTGCTTTTTGTTCAAGCGCATGAGATAAGGCAAATCCACTCAGCGCGATCGCGCCCACAAACACCAGTGATAAAAGTAAAGTAAATTTGGTTGCTAACTTGGATTGATTTAACATTGCTGCTCCCGTTTGTATTTACAACATTGCTAGAAACTTTTGAGTGTTGCTCATCATGTTGCACTTAGAGTCTCTGAGCGATTTGCGGTCATGGTCGATCATCTATTGAGAAAAGAGGTTAAATAGCAGATCATTGGTGCTTTCACGTTTAGTGATACTGCAATATGCAGGGGTTTGATCTCCTTGTAGCTAAAAGCATCACGTTTGGTGGAGCAATTTTCGCCTGTCTATGACGAAAGTCTTAGGCGTGATCTGATAGGGTAAAGCCAAAGTTAGAGAGGCTCTATTTACTTCGTTTAGACAAAACCCAAGACGTTTTTCAGATGTGGATGAGGGGATAGAAAACCTATTCTGGTGACATCAAGCAAGGAACGCACTACAAACCGTCTGTTCTGCTTGCAATTCACTTAACTAAACCGGAAGGAAACACCATGTCTACTGAAATCAACTACCACGCTCAAGAACTGTCTGTTCAAGAACTCGATGTTGTAGCTGGCGGTGCTGGAATCGACCAACTACTCGCTAAAGACTTCGATGCGTCCTTTCAGACAGCTTCGATCAAAGATGCTCGCGCTATCAATGTTGGGCCCAATGGCGTTCAAACCGTTGAAGTAACCGAGATTGACCAAACGAAAACGGTTGCTAGTGACGATCTCCTGGCAATTGTCGGCGACTTCTAAGAGTAGCGTTCAACGTCAAGCGAAATTTCAAACACACCAAACAATCAGGAAAACAATCATGTCTAACGAAATCAACCACGCTCAAGAATTGTCCGTTCAAGAACTCGATGTCGTTGCGGGTGGTGCTGGACTTGACCAACTACTCGTCAAAGACTTCGATGCTTCGTTCAACACGGCTTCAGTCAAGGATGTCCGAGCCAATAGTGTCGGTGCGGGTGGTGCTCAGAGTCTTGAAGCAACCGAGATTGACCAAACCCAAACTGTCGCCAGCAATGACCTGATCGCGAAGCTAGGCGGTTTCTAAGCTGCACTTGCAGTTCAATCAAGTCTAAACACACACTAAACAATCAGGAAAACAATCATGTCTAACGAAATGCAGCCCAAATCTCAAGAACTGTCTACCGAAGAACTCGATGTCGTTGCGGGTGGTGCCGGACTCGACCAACTACTCGTTAAGGACTTCGACGCTTCGTTCAACACAGCTTCAGTCAAAGATGTTCGAGCCAATAGTGTCGGTGCGGGTGGCGCTCAGAGTCTTGAAGCAACTGAGATTGACCAAACCCAAACTATCGCCAGCAATGATCTGATCGCGAAGCTAGGCGAGTTCTAAAGACCACTGAACTAGAAGGGACATTCGCTAAGGCAAACCAGTCCGATGGGATACCCCTTCTAGTTGATCTAATCGTAGGAGATTCCATGTCAGATCACGAAATGGCTCCGAATGATGCGCCGTCTCAAGAAATGAGCGAGCTATCAGATGAGGAACTAGATGAGGTGGCGGGTGGTTTGAGCATACGCTTTACACTAGCGCAGTTTCAGCAATCGAAAGTTGCCTTTGCCCAGGAAACACCTCTCGGTGGGTGTGGCCCATCCCGATCAGCCTTTCAATCTGAGAACACGGCATCATCGTTCCTTGAACTCACAATCCTTGATGCAACGACTGAGGATATACAAGCTCTCGGTGGGTTGTTTGGGGGAAATGCCGCGATCGAAGGTTCGGAATAATCCGAGTTTCTATAACAGGTGGGTTAGCAGTTGAGTCCCCTGACTTGGCTGCTTCCGCTGCAATGATCAATAAAAATAACATAGTCAGGAGAAATCATCGAAATGGACAACATGAAGCCAAATAAACCGCTAGAGCTATCGGCTCAAGAGTTGGCGGCAATTGCAGGCGGTAATTCTACATTAAGAGAAGGTGAGAAACCTCCAGGGGGCTTGTATGGCACAGGTGGGATTGAGAAACAGATTAATGACAAGCTGCCTGAGTTGACCCAAAAGATTGATGAATTGCTTGAGCCGAAGTTCTACACCAGTGATGCTCCAGTTGAGTAGCTCGCCAGGTTTGTTGGTCGAGGTGAATCAGCGTCAGTTTGATTGCCTGCTCATGGGACATTCACCGCTCCCAGACTACAGATGCTCTGTTGAAGGTTGCTTGCATCAAATTCTAGTTGCTTCTACTCTCTTGGGGAGCATCTGTAGTTTTATTTTAAAGATAGGTTTTCCCTACATAAGCTGCATAACTCAGCAAAACGAATCGTGATTGTTATTGGCGCTCTTGTCCTTTCCGATCGATTTCCCCGTTAGCAACATAGAAGGAAGTTAAATTATGACAGAAGTTCTCTTAAAGGAACTAAGTAGTAGCGACATTGACTGGATTTTAGCAACGGGTCGGAGACAAGAAATCGCGGCTGGTATGACATTGATCCGTCAAGGAACACCTGTAGATGCGCTCTATATCCTGCTGGATGGGGCATTGACAGTCACGATCGCGCAGGCGGATGACAACCCGATCGGGCGGGCGTTTGCGGCTCTAGAAGGAGGCGAACTGTCAGGACGAGAAATTGCTAGACTCGCCAATGGTGAAGTTGTGGGCGAGATGCCCTTTTTAGCATCCTACCAATCTTCTACGACGGTCAAGGCACTTAGAAAGTCGTTGGTCTTAATGATTCCACAGCAGCAGCTAGTCGAAAAAATGCAGGGGGACATTACGTTTGCGGCGCATCTTTATCGAGCGATCGCTGTTCTATTAGCGCACCGACTCGAACAGATGGTGAATCAGATTGGTCACAGTACGGTTGTGTTATGTCAGCCGCAGATTCGAGAAATTCTATTTACATTTGCCGAGTTAAACGATAGTGATATTGGCTGGATGATTGCTGCGGGAACTGCTACAAGAATCCCAGCGGGAGCAGTCTTGTTTCATGCGGGAAGACCTGTCGATGCGCTGCATATTCTGCTGGATGGCAAGATGGCAGCCTCGATCGCAGAAGATACTAACAATCCTCTGACTCGCGCTTTTTCCAGCCTAGAACAGACTAATCAGGTTGAGCGTGAGTTTGCCAAATTATCGCGGGGTGACATGGTGGGCGAAACACCGTTTGTTGAAGCAAGTCCGCCAGCGATGACGATTCGGGCGATCGAGGATGCGATCGTGCTGTCGATTCCCCGATGGAAACTGGCTGCGAAATTGCTCAACGATGTAGGATTTGCGGCTCGATTTTACCGGGTGTTGGCGATTTTGTTAGCTGACAAACAGCAGGGCATTATCAATCGGCTAGGCTACGGCAGAATCACCTATAGTTCGGGTCAATCTTTGGATGAAGGCTTAACCTATGAGGATGAGCTAAGTTCTGGATTTTTGGCTCAGGTGACACTAGCAGGAACGCGGTTTGATTGGATGTTAAAACAGATTCGCGGCAATTAAATGAACGCTGCAAATAACACTCAAGCACCGTAAGTTTATAGATTTGTACCAGAGTTTAGAACACTTAATCCTGATGCGATCGATTACCTAATGAAAATTTCAATCATTTGAATGGAGTTAGTATGGTCACGATTCAAAAAAATAATCTGTTTCGCAAAGAAGCGCTTGATCGCTTATCTTCCCCAGAGCGGTTAGACCAACTCATGCAGGTGGTTCAGCCTAAGAAGTGGATTCCATTAGCAGCGATGGGATCTTTGATTGCAGTTGGGTTGACCTGGAGTGTTTTCGGTCGCATTCCAATTACCATTGCAGGGCAGGGCATATTGGTCTTTCCGAGCCAGGTTGCAGCGTTTCAGTCTCCTAGTTCTGGGAAGATTCTTACCTTGAATATTCGTCCCGGCGATCGCGTCAAAAAAGGACAGGTGTTAGCCACGATCGACCAAACTGAACTGCAAGAAAATTTAGATCTGGCACGGGCTAAACTAGCTCAACTTCAAGAGCAAGATCGTACTGCAAATTCACTGCAATTTCAGCGATCGGTGTTAGATAAGGGCGCGATTCAGCAGCAGCGTCAGGCAATTGTACAAAGCTTGGACACTACCCAGTCCGTCACACCCATTTTGCGCGAAAAAGGGCTGAATTCGATTCGTCAAGAACGGCAAAATTTGCAGCAACAGTTGCAGACGACGCAGGATCTCGTGCCCACCTTCCAACAGCGCTTTCAGATTCGCCAACAGTTGCGCCAGGAAGGAGCCGTATCGAGTGATAGTGTTCTGCAAGCACAACAAGAATTTCTCAATAGTAGAACTAAAATCAGTGAAATTGAATCGCAGCTTAAACAGCTTGATGTCAAAGAAGCAGACGCACAGCGACAATTTTTAGGAAACTTGAACGCAGTCAAAGATCTGCAAGCTCAGTTAGCCACACTAGATACCAAACTATCAAGCCAAGCAGAACAAGATTTAGCCATTGCGACGAATCGTAAAAAAGAAATTCAAGATACAGAGCGAACAATCACCCAGCTAGTCTCACAATTAAAAGGTAGTAGTCAAGTAACGAGTAATTTTGATGGACGGGTGTTAGAAGTCGTCGTTGTACCAGGGCAAACACTAGAGGAAGGCGGACGAATTGGTACGATCGAGGCTCAAGACTCTGCTGACAAGTTAGTTGGGGTTGTATTCTTCCCGGTGAGCGAAGGCAAAAAGATTCGCAAGGGCATGGAGTTGCAGGTTACGCCTTCTACGGTCAAACGAGAGCGCTTTGGTGGCATTGTGGCGACAGTGACCAATGTTTCTGCGTTTCCGGTGACTAAGGAGGGCGCGTCGAGTGTAGTAGGGGGTGCTGAAGTCTTGCAGGGGTTGACGGCTCAAGGCCCACAAATTCAAGTGTTTGCCGAGCTTCGCCAAGATCCCTCGACAAAAAGCCGTTTTCAATGGTCATCGTCTAAGGGGCCAGATACCGAAATTACATCAGGAACAACGACTTCAGTGCGCGTCAAAGTAGACGAGCAATCCCCAATTTCCTTTGTGTTTCCAATCCTGCGATCGTGGAGTGGAATGTACTAACTATGCAGCAAGTTCAAGCCTACATTGGACGTGGATTAAGACAAATTCGACGAGTTGTGAGCCGTCCCGATCGTCGCCGTCAAACGCCAACTCTCTTGCAAATGGAAGCAGTGGAGTGTGGAGCAGCAGCACTGGGCATTTTGTTGGGGTACTACGATCGCATTGTTCCCCTTGCCGAATTGCGTCAGGTTTGCGGCGTTTCACGAGATGGCAGTAAAGCCTCCAACATTCTCAACGCGGCTCGAAGCTATGGCTTAAAAACAAAAGGCTTTAAGGTCGATTTGGATGGGTTACGCAAATTAGAATGTCCCTACATTGTCTTCTGGAATTTTAATCACTTTCTAGTCGTTGAGGGCTTTAGTAAAGACAGTGTTTATCTCAATGATCCGGCAACCGGGCCGCGCACTGTTTCACCAGCAGAATTCGATCAATCTTTTACTGGCGTTGTTTTAGTGGGTGAACCGGGGCCAGAGTTTCAGCCTGGAGGACGTAAACCCAGTCTCACTTTGGCATTGTGGGAACGATTACAGAGTTCGATCGGAGCCTTAGTGTATTGTGTCATCGCAGGCTTGCTACTAGTCATTCCTGGACTTGCAATGCCAGCCTTCTCTCAGGCGTTTGTGGACAACGTTTTGATCGAAGGAAGGAATGACTGGCTACAACCCTTAATTTTAGGTATCATCTTCACCGCAGTGTTAAGCGGATTTCTAACATTACTTCAGCTTCAGTTTCTGCGTCGAATGAAAATTAAGCTGGCTGTGGGCATGTCTAGTCGATTTTTGTGGCATATTCTGCGGCTGCCTGTTAGCTTTTATGATCAGCGATTTGCAGGAGAAATTAGTAGTCGGATTCGCCTCAACGATAGTTTAGCAAGTTTACTTTCAGGACGGTTAGCGACAACTGTCATTTCAGCCGTGACCGTGGTTTTCTATGCCGTTGTTATGCTTCAATATGATGTTGTGTTGACGACGATCGGGATGGCGTTTGTAGTCGTCAATGTCTCTGTTTGGCGATGGGTTTCTCGTCAGCGCGTCGATGGTAACCTGCGACTAATGCAAGAACAAGGCAAAGTAAACGGGGTTTCCATTTCTGGTCTGCAAAGCATGGAGACGCTGAAGGCATCCGGGCTAGAATCAGAATTCTTTTCGCGTTGGGCAGGCTACTACGCCAAAGCAATCAATGCAAAACAGGAGATGGACACCACGAACCAAACGCTGGGTGTGTTGCCGTCATTCTTGACCTCAATTACATCAATGTTGTTGTTAGTCGTCGGTGGACTGCGAGTGATGGATGGCGTTCTCAGTATTGGGATGCTCATTGCCTTTCAATCCTTAATGCAACGGTTTCTAGAGCCTGTGAATAGTCTGGTAGGTTTGGCGGGCGAACTTCAAGAAATGGAAGGGAACCTAGGTCGGCTGGATGATGTGTTGCGGAATCAGATCGACCCCATTGTTCAAAAAGAAATCACTGCGCCGCTTGATGAGCTTTCGGCTGCCAATGTTCGGTTACAAGGGTATATTGAACTTCGCAACCTTACCTTTGGCTACAATCGCTCTGCGCCTCCCTTGATTGAAAATCTGAGTCTTTCGCTCAAACCGGGTCAGCGAGTTGCCCTAGTGGGAGGAAGTGGTTCAGGGAAATCGACGGTTGCTAAATTAGTGTGCGGATTGTATGAGCCGTGGTCAGGAGAAATTTTGTTTGATGGACAATCGAGGGCACAGCTTCCGCGATCGATTATCACTCACTCAATGGCGCTGATCGAACAAGACATCTCACTGTTTGCAGGCAGTGTCCGAGACAACCTTACACTATGGGATTCGACTGTTCCGTTTAGCAATCTAGTTCGCGCTTGTAAAGATGCGGCGATTCAGGAGGTTGTGCTATCTATGCCGGGAGGCTACAATGCTGACCTGGCAGAAGGAGCAACTAACTTAAGCGGTGGTCAGCGACAGCGATTAGAGATTGCTCGTGCTTTGGTCAACAATCCTGCAATTTTAGTCATGGATGAAGCCACCAGCGCGCTCGATTCTGAAGCTGAGAGAGTGATTGATCAAAAACTTCGGGAACGCGGCTGTACTTGCGTGATCGTGGCGCATCGACTGAGTACGATTCGAGATTGTGACGAGATTATTGTCTTCGATCGCGGCAAAGTCGTGCAACGAGGCACGCATGAAACCTTACAGCAGGTCGAAGGAAAATACTTGCAACTGATTCGCAGCGAAGGGGAAGGAGTTCAGGAGGAATCGTCATGTTAGATCAAGTTCGGACGGTTGGTTTGCCCGGAGAGTACCATTCGCTAAAAGGCAATGAGCCGCTAGTTTTAGATGATTCACAAACAATGTGGGTGGTGAAGTCGGGGTCATTGGCACTGTTTGCGATTCCTCTCAGAGAAGGCATTGCAGAAGGAACTCGCCGCTACTTGTTTACCACTCGATCGCGACAAGCCATGTTTGGTATTTCAGGTGATTCTGAAGCATTACCCTACCAACTACTTGCCGTCTCGATCGAGGAAACTGAGCTACTAAAAGTCTCGATCGCTGATTTTCGAGAATTCCTTGCAGACGGGAATGGGGAAGCACTCACTTTAGCAGAGAGTTGGATTGAGCAACTAGGATTAACACTGTCTGCGGTTGTTCCTCCTACTCTAGTATTTCAAGAGGAAGGGGTGCGCTACTTCTCGCTCACAGAGGGGCAGATCTTTCAACCCCAGCGAGAGCTTGTTTCCTGGGTGCAGCTTCAAAGCGGATATGCAGTTTGGATGGGATTTGAGGAACTACTACTCACACCCCAATCAGGACTGTTGCCAGTGAGTGCCGATATGTGGTTTCAAGCCGGGGATACGATCGAGCTTTCTTGTCAAAAAACGTCTGAAATTGACGATCCCAACACCGTGCTGATGGGAATTTTTCAGCTTCAAATCTATGTGCTTCAAAGTATTTACTTACTAGAGCAACAAGAAACCCATACAGAGCTAAAGCGATTTCAAGAACGGCAACACCTCAATCGTCAAGTCATGGAGGAAACGCTAGGCGAACTTGCTTCATTGCTACAATCACCAAAGTTCACGACTGCTGAAACGGGTGCCAGCGACCCAGATCAAGCGTTACTGATTGCGGCGGGTGCAGTTGGCAAAGTGTTAGGTGTGACGATTCGGCCGCCTGCAAAATCTGAAGATCTGAAGCGAGTTCAAGATCCGCTGCAAGCGATCGCTCGTGCCTCTCGGTTAAGAATGCGATCAATTTCCCTACAGGGTCAGTGGTGGAAAAAAGATTGTGGTGCCATGCTTGCTTACACATTAGAGGATAACCATCCTGTTGCAGTGTTGCCCATCTCAGACACCCACTACGAGATTTTTGACCCCGTTGAGAGAACGCGCACACCGATCACAGCTAAAAGTGCTGCCAAGCTAACCTCGACTGGATATACGTTTTACCGTCCGTTACCGGACAAAGTGCTGACGACGATCGACCTGGTAAAGTTCGCGCTACAGGGACACTATAAGGAATTGCTAGTTGTTCTGACGGCGGGTATAGCAACAACCCTGCTAGGAATGATCACGCCGCAAGCTACTGCTATTCTAATCGACAGTGCCATCCCCGATGCAAATCGCAGTCTACTGATGCAAATCGCTTTAGCACTGGTAGCAACCGCTTTTGGGAGTACCCTATTTCAACTTGCCCAAGGGATTGCTATTATGCGAGTTGAAACCTTTGCCGATGCTTCCACTCAGTCTGCTGTTTGGGATCGACTGCTAAATCTCAAAGCCTCCTTCTTTCGGCAGTACTCGATCGGTGACCTCAATTCCAGGGTGAGCGCTGTTAGTCAAATTCGTCAAAAGCTAAGTAGCACGGTTCTGAGAAGTATTTTCACTAGCTTGTTTGCCTTGCTTAATCTCGGTCTACTGTTTTACTACAACCCCGCATTGGCTCTGATTGCGACTGTTGTTGCACTGATTAACATTACCGTAACGCTGGTTTCTGGCATTTCGACGCTCCGCAAGATTCGCCCGCTCATGGAGCTACAGGGACAGCTTTTTGGAGTGATGATCCAATTGATTAACGGTGTGCCCAAACTTCGAGTCGCTGGGGCTGAAGCTCGTGCTTTTGCGTTTTGGGGCAAACAGTACAGTCAACAGATCAAGTGGATGCTGAGTACGCAGGGCATCGAAGATTATCTGGCAGTGATCAATAAAATTCTGCCTGCATTAACCACAGCAACACTCTTCTGGTTTGCGGCGAGCTTTCTTCAGCAATCACAGTCTCAAGAAGGCGGGTTGTCTACAGGTGTGTTTTTAGCATTCAATGCAGCATTTGGGACTTTTATCAGTGGTGCAACAAGTTTGAGTAGTACGGTGGTGGATGTCCTCAAAATTGTCCCTTTGTGGGAGCGGGCGCAACCCATTCTAGAAGCCAAACCTGAAGTTGATTCTGAGAAGGCTGATCCGGGTCGTTTGTCAGGCCGAGTCGTCGTCGATCATGTGATTTTTCGCTACCGAGATGATGGCCCTTTGACGTTGGATGATGTGAGCGTTCGGGCTGAACCGGGTGAATTTATTGCCTTTGTGGGTGCGTCCGGTAGTGGAAAGTCAACGCTATTTCGATTGCTCCTGGGGTTTGATGTTCCTGAATCGGGCACGATCTACTACGATGGACAGGATTTATCAGGGTTAGATGTTCACGCAGTCCGGCGGCAACTAGGCGTGGTAATGCAAAATAGCCGCTTAACCTCCGCTTCTATATTTGAAAACATTGCTAGTGGTGCCATGATCACAATGGAAGAAGCCTGGGAAGCGGCTCGAATGGCTGGCTTTGCTGAAGACATCGAATCTATGCCAATGGGAATGCATACGGTGATCAGCGAAGGAGGAACCAATGTTTCGGGAGGGCAACGACAACGATTGTTAATTGCCCGATCGCTGGCCCTAAAACCCAAAATCCTCTTATTCGACGAAGCCACCAGTGCCTTAGACAATCGGACTCAGGCGATCGTCAGCCAAAGCTTAGAACGTCTCAAAGTTACTCGTATTGCGATCGCTCACCGCTTGAGTACCATTCGCAACGCCGATCGCATCTATGTTTTCCAAAGTGGTCGCGTCGTTCAACAAGGCACCTTCGATCAACTCGCTAACCAAGCAGGATTGTTTGCTGAACTCATGGAACGCCAAAAGCTCTGAGCAGCCTCTAGCAATCGAATAAGAAACGGATGCGCGATCGGTCAACATACTGATTACGCATCTGTTTTTTGAGTAGACTTCCTGCACGAATCATAGATGCCCTCCGACTAAAGTCGGGGCTACAAGAGCAAAGTGTGCCTTCGCACACTAAAGAGGCGATTTTAACCGTTAGTCCACGGAGGTGGACTTTGTTCTGATAGTAGCGATTTCAATCGCCAGGTATTCATGCAGGAAGTCTAGTGTCAACTTTTCTAGAATCGCATGACAAAAGTCATAGAAAATGGTCTGTCTAAAATCACAAATGTCATAGAGAAAGTCACTCATTCGTTGAGGTCAATCCATGACGTTCTTCAGACGTTTATCCTCACTGAAATTTCTAAGATAAAGCTAATTTGAATCGAGAATAAACCAATGAAACGCCTCATCTCAGCTTACACAATTAATCTACTTTCTTTTGCTCAACAATGGCTTGGATCAATCGAAATCTGTCATCCAACTGTGGCTCGATCGCTCTGCAAACTTATTCCGGGTCGGTGTCCATTTGAGCGAGAGATCGAACTTTTTGGCTACCGAATCCTCTCTATTCCACCGCTTTGCAAATTGAATCCTTTCTACGATCAATTCGTTGAAATCCGGTTCAAATCGCTGTCTTACTTAGCTGACCATTGTGGTGAAGATGTCACTCTCTATTGTTGAAGGTTCTATTGTTAAAGGTTCTATTGTTAAAGGGAAAATCATGACGACTCTCTCTGAAGTTTTCACACTCAATATCAGCTTTGTACTGACCTTACTCCAGTTTAATCCCTCTCTGATTGCAGAGGCGCTGCCCTGCACTAGAGACCACACAAATTTAGCTTCTCTCTCGAATGCTTCCAACACTCCAAGTAGTATCAAAGTCCCCCTAAACCTGCTCCTGTTTCACCTTACCAAATCTAATGAGCCAGCATTCCTTAAATGATTGTCCTCCCGCTTCATTCATGACCGTAGAAGAAGCCTTAGTTCTGCTCGATACGGTACTAGAAGGACAAAACCTGAAGGACATTCAGGAGAAAGTTTTCCGCTATTCTTGGCACGGCTGGACGTATGAGGCGATCGCTCACCAGCTTGGCTACGACACGGGTCATATTCGAGATGTTGGATCTCAACTATGGCAACAACTTAGTCAACTTTTTGGAGAGTTAGTTACTAAAAAAAACCTACAAACTGTTTTGCGACGACAGCATCAAAGAAAACAAAAAAGTATCGCTCCTATATATAGTTTTGATAATAGACTAATGATTGCGAGTGATAGTGCGAATACCAGCAACTTTACTAGCTCGCTAACCACAAAATCTGATCACAGTGGAGAAGCCTCTCTGGAGGTTGCGGTGTTCTACGGTCGTCGTCAAGAGATCACTCAACTACAACACTGGATAGTTCAAGATCAGTGTCGGCTTATCGCCATTGTTGGAATGGGAGAAATGGAAAGAAACTCTCTGACTAGAAAGCTTTCAGAACATTTTCCGCAAAAAGTTAATAGTTTAATTTGGCAGTCTTTAGATCACGCACTATTGCTCGAAGATACATTGCCAATCTTGCTTCAATACTCAGATCAAATTTCGTCACAGCCGATGTCGATCGCAGCCCAGGTTTTCCAACTCATCGAGTATTTACGAACTTCACAATATTTGTTGATCCTAGCGAGAAAAACAACCTATTGAGTACGATCGCAAATCCGACATTTTCCGACTGCCAAACCCCGCTCTAGTTTTTATGGTTAAAGAATCAAACCACAGCTTGGAGACCTATTGTGACTCAATCAGAACGCCCAAAAACTCAACCCGAAGCCAGTCTATTTAAGTTTAGCGATCGAGAGGGAACTACTAAAATTGCCTTCTATCCTCAAGCCCCCAAAGCGCAGAGCGGGCGAGAATCTCAGCTTGACTATCGAGGTGTCGAAGGTAGCTTTACGTTTCGAGGGGAGCAAATTACTCAACAACAAAGTAAGCTCGGTTTGCTGATTAGCGTTACCCTCAAGCCTGATGTAGACGCAGGAGAATTGTCACTCACCCTGATACTTCCTCCTGTTAACTTAGCAGGTGAAAAGCAGCAAGACTTTACAACCTTGGCGGTTAAAGCTCAAAGCTTGGGGTTTGTGGTGGATCGATCCGGCGCACAACTCAAGTACGAAGTGTTACCGCTCAAAGGGATTGCTGAGGGTGCTGTGCTGACTGAGCCTGATTCTACTCATACAGATGTTACGGTGACTGATGTCAGCCTAGTTTTGTTAGAGAGTAATCCGCCCCAAGTGCAGATTATTGCTCGCGGTACAGTGCCTTCGACGGGTTGGACAAATCCCCAGTTGGTGCCCGTTGTTTATATCCAAGCGCCTCCCGACTGCATCTATGAGTTTGACTTTGTTGCGACTCCTCCCAAAGAGCCTGCCGCACAGGTGATTACCGCGATCGTTGCCAGGGGTGTATTTCCGGCTCAAGGACTGCGAGGAGTGCGGGTCAAGGGAGTATTAGCCCTGCTGCAAGGAGACTTTCCAGATTGTAGAGGGGCTGAGAAATAAATTCCCGGACTTTGTTCTGATAGCAGCAGTCGTATAGAAAGTCTAATCAACGATCGCTCAGGATTACGTTTTGATAAATTGCTCTACCACTCAAGTTTTGTGCTGTCAGACATCAGAACTTGATGCCCAAAATAATCAATTAAACCATTACCAGGAGTCAATCATGGACAAGTTACGGTTACGAGGTTTCATGAGTGTAATCATGAGTTTAGTGCTAGTCACAGTAATCGGAATTTACACACCAGCCTATGCTGTGATCGATTGTGATGCAAATCCAACTGCACCCAAGTGTTCGGGAGAACCGATTCCCAAACCCAAGCCCAAACCCATTCCTAAGCCTGCTCCGGCTCCCGCCCCCATTACCAATTATCCAGCCGCGATCGCGTTTATTCTACAACGCTCAGACCTGATCGAACAAACGATCGATACCGTCTGGAGAGACTTTGGCAAAGGAGTTGCTGCACAGCAGATCAAAGACCAACTCAATGGCAAGCGAGTCGGTAAAGGCATGAGAATCAAAGACGTGAATGTCAACCTCAGAGATGTTAGCGTTAAAGAAGTGACGGCCGGCCCTGGTGCCAATCAAGTAAGCGTCAGGGTGGTTGTTCCTCAAAATAACGAGAACTTCCATGTTTCTGTTCCTGTTGTCCCAGATCCCTCCTTCAGAGTGTTTCATACATTGAATATGAATCTGATCTTTTCGGTAGACACCTCCAGCGATCCTATCAAGGTTAATCAACTCTCTGTGCAGGTTGCTGATGCCGACATTCGCGGGTCTAACCTAGTTGGGACAGTTGTTAAATCAGTGGGTGATTTCTTCACAGGAGGCAGCTTTAGTAGTGGTCTAGAGTCTCGCATCAATCAGAATCGTGATCTGACAAATCAACTAGCGGGAACCATCAAGTCTGCTATCGATCGCTTACCCATTCTTCGTTAACCAGACCCAAATTCACCAAACCTCTCGATTACAAATCTAGGAACACCCCCAAATCCCCCACTCAAGGACTTTGAACCAAAACGCTTGCTTTAAAGTCCCCCAGAATTGGGGGTTGGGGGGCAGAAGACCAGGGAGCATCTCAATTGTGTAACATAGTCTTTCTGCCCTCACACTCTCCCCAAGGCTACCGTGTATACATAAGTCGATTGATCTGTACTTGCCGTAATCCTTCGCCCCCTAAATCCCCCAAATTTGGGGGACTTTGAACGCTGATCAGGGTTCTAAATTCTGGAAGTCTTTTTTGCTTAAAGTCCCCCAGAATGGGGGATTTAGGGGGCTGAAGCCGACTAGAACGAAGTGAGTATAGACTTGTGTATACACCGTAGCTCCCCAAGGAGAGGGAACAAGAGATCTGACTCCCTTCTCACTGGGGAGAAAGGCTGGCAAAGCTCTCGCCCCACTTCGTGAGGAGAGCAATCCGAGATCTTGCACAATTGGGATGCTCCCGAAGACCAGAACATCGCAGCGAAAAACCTGCATCGAACTAATGTTTAACTAGAACGATCGCTCCCCTTCTGATTGGCTTCCTAGTCTGGCAGTTAGTGTGTTCCTTTCAGTTGAAATAGAATTTGCATAGATTGCAAGCTGCGATCGATTCTTGAAATTGAGGCGGCTCAGAATACTCGTCACATGCGTTTTCACAGTTCCTTCTGTAATGTAAAGCTGTTGAGCAATTTCACGATTAGTTGCTCCGACAGCCAGCAGCCGTAACACTTCTTGTTCTCGTGCGGTGAGTTCTGATGGCTTGGGTGGAGGCGATCCTGTCGTTTGATCGGGAGCCGATTCCATTGACAACAGTTTGTCAAACAACCCTGGCCCAAATTGAGTGTAGCCATAGTACCCAAAGCGAATCGCATCGGCTAACTCTTTAGAAGGCATATCTTTAAGCAAATATCCTTTTGCCCCGGCTCGAATTGCGCCTGCTAGATACGCATCATCATCAAACGTACTTAAGACCAGAACTTTGACATTCGGGAAATTTTGAGTAATGAGTTTAGTCGCGGTTCGGCCATCCATTTCGGGCATCCGAATATCCATTAGCACCACATCAGGTTGCAGAGCCTCTACCTGCTCTAGAGCAACTTTGCCATTTTCAGCATCGCCCACCACCTGCAAATCAGGCTCCTGTTCTAACATGGCTTTGAGTCCCTGACGAATCAGACTCTGGTCATCAACAATTAACAGGCGAATGGGAGAGGATTCATCACGCTTCATCGGGGCACCTCTGTATGAGTTAGATGGGCGATCGCAGCAGGGTTCAATTAGCACTCGACGAGTCGAGCAATTCCCTGGCACGATCGCGCTTGATGGGTCTCGACTTGTCCTTCAACTCGCCGCCAACTTTTGGGCTGTGGAAGTCGTCGAGTCGTAGTAATAACTTCAACTTGGATTAACTGCTCCATTACATTCACAGGTAGGTACACTGTGGGCAACAGCAGCGTTAGTAACGTTTCGCTTCTTTGATCAAAGTCAGATGTTAAAGTGACGGTGATTAATCTCCCGATCGTGGTTGCAACCAGGCTGATTTCGTCACCGCTAAAATGGCAGATGCGATCAACATGCAAGGTTTGATAATCAAGTTTTGGAATACCTGTTTGATACTCGATCGAATACAGAATTTCAGTGTCGCGATCGTGAAGAATAAACTGATTGGGTTCAAACACCTGATTGCTCATGATGAGTTCATGGGGAGACGTGCTTGGGGGTCTTCCGCAGATCAGCTTGAATTTCACTTCGACAACAAACTCAACGGTGGGAATGCAGCCCCCAATTTGACAGCCTTACTTTACCAAAGCTGAGAGGCGGCTCACATCACATAAATGTCACGACTTGAGAATGACATCTGTCATGCTGTTTGAGGCAATCGGTCATGTTAAATCCTGTAATGACGACTTTTCTTTACACGGGTGATGTATTACGCTTATGCAGGTGCCTGTTTATCAGTCAGCATTTCCTAACAGATAGGCGTTGGACAGGTTCTCTCGGATAAGACTTCTAGTTCAAAATCTCTCACGGGTAGGGATTTAGCAGACTGCCCGAATCTTGTACCAAATAAACCAACAAATGATACTCATAAAAATCAGTTAATTCACCGATTTCTATCTCTCAGATTTGAAAAGAACCTATCAGGGAAGCCGTTTCAAAGTCCCCCAAAATGGGGAATTTAGGGGGCGAGAATCTGTATCAGTAACTAGTGGATTTGGTATTACATTAACCAGGTGCGATAAGAGTTGGCCACAATTGATGCCTGAGTGCGATCGCGCAAATCTAGCTTGGTCAAAATGTGTGAAATGTGGTTTCTCACGGTTCCTTCGGTCAGATGGAGCGTTTGGGCGATTTCTCGATTACTTGCGCCTGTGGCAACCGATCGCAGGATTTCTCGCTCTCTGTCGGTGAGTTCCATTAAGCCTGGAGGGAGTGACTCTGGTTTTGAGACGGGCGCTTCAGCAATCACTTTTTCGACAATTCCTGGCCCAAATTGAGTGTAGCCCTGATGAATCGCGCGGATCGCCTGGGCAAGCTCATCAGTGGGAGTATCTTTGAGCAAATACCCTTTTGCGCCAAAGTGTAGCGCTTCTGCAACATAGGTTGTGTCGTTAAAAGTCGTGAGAACTAACACTTTGAGCGTTGGAAACTGCTGACAAATCACCTGTGTAGCTTCTACTCCATTCATCACAGGCATTCTAATATCCATCAACACAACATCCGGAAAGGACGTGTCCGTTGTGACCTTTTGTAGGGCTTCAAGCTGTGCGATCGCACATCGACCGTTTTCTGCTTCACCGACAATTTGAAAGTCAGGCTTTGTTTCTAGCAAGATCTTCAGCCCTCGCCGGACAATTTCCTGGTCGTCTACTAATAGGACTCGAATCATCGTAAATGCCTCGCAATAGGGCAATTAAGTTCCATTGTTGAAGGGATGGTTTTCTCTAGAAAAGTGAGCGACAATTTGACACCCCGCACCCGGATTGCTGATGATCTGTAGTTGTCCACCCAGCGCAGTCGATCGCTCTTTCATTCCTCGCAGTCCATACCCCATTGTGGCTTGATCTAGTTGAAACCCTCTTCCATTATCTTGCAGAGTGAGCGACAAGCCTGCATCCGTAGTCTCAATTTGAATCTGAACGATCGTCGCTTCGGCATATTTACAAATGTTAGTCAGCCCTTCTTGAATAATCCGGTAGACGACGTGATTGATTGCAGTAGACAGGGGTTGAGAGAGATCGATTTGGCACTCTGGCATCACATCCGTTAAGTGATAAAACTCCTCAGCAAGGTTAACGATCGCGCCTTCGAGCAGTTGTCCCTGTAGGGGATCAGAACGAATCGCAGACACCGAGTGACGCACCGCTTCCAGAGCTTCAGAACCGAGTTTTTTGGCTTCGATTAGCGTCGATCGGGCGCGATCGGTGTCTACCCCCCAGAGTGTCAGGGCTGCCTCCATTTGAATGTTGAGCGCGACGAGAGAATGCCCCAGTGAGTCGTGAATGTCTCGTGCAATACGATTGCGTTCTTCTAGCGCCGCCATTGCTTCGATCCGTTGATTGAGGGCGCGCTCCTGGTCGAGCGATCGTTGCAGGTCTGCCTGAGTCTGCTGCAATTGATGATTTTGGGTTTGAAGCTGTCGCTGTAGGCGGCAAAGTTTGAGTTGGTGTTCGATGCGAACCAGCACTTCTTCAATTTGAAAAGGCTTGTTAATAAAGTCAACGCCGCCCACTGAGAACGCTTTTACTTTATCGACTGCCTCGTTTAAGGCGCTAATAAAAATGACGGGAATTTCTTTGAGTTGAGCATTAGATTTGAGACGCTGACACACTTCATAGCCGTTCATTCCGGGCATGTTGATGTCCAGTAAAACGAGATCAGGTGGCTGAGTTTGCATTCCGATCAGCGCGATCGACCCATTGGTGACACTCCGTACTTCATATCCCTGGGCAGCCAGCATTGCAGATAAGAGACGAAGGTTATCCAATGTGTCGTCAACGATTAGAATGTCTCCTTTAGCGTTCATATTGTTTTAACACCATCAGCGCTCAAGACGGAATTCCTACAAAAACTGCAAATGGTGACAGCCATAGAATTTATAGAGATTAAGGATTGAAGGGTGCGTCTAAAAACCAGCGTTGCTAAATTCGTCGATCTGTTTCTACATACTCTGTTTCTACATAATCTGTTCTTATATAAAGCGTAATAGTTGTACAAGACGTAGATCAATTTTACGATCTGCGATCAAGAAAAAAATAATTGCAACATGAAGAAACATTACCTTCAAGACGCTCTAACCTTGAGGTGAAGAATTAGCTTCAGCGATGGTATCGCCTAGATTTCGCTACTTTATCACCCAGATGCGTGAGTTTACTTGAAGCGCTCGTTACATTATGCTGAGAAAACTCATTAGGTTTAGGGATTTTTGGATTAGCACTGACTTCTAACGGTGCCGTTTAATACAAGGAGTTTGCAGATGCGCCTTCTCGCCGATCGCTTCTCAAAGCTTGCCCAAAGTATGCCGTTGCGCCGCATTCTGGTTGTGCCGTTTATTCTACAGATATCGTTAGCAGTGGGGCTAACTGGATGGTTATCCATTCGCAACGGACAACAGGCCGTCAATGAGGTTGCAGTACAGTTGCGAAGTGAGATTACGGCTCGAATTCAACAATACCTGCAAACCTATGTAGAAACTCCCCATCAGATTAATGAACTCAACGCAAATGCAGTTCGGTTGGGTGAAATTGATATTCAAAATCTGGCAGCCTTAGAACAACACCTCTGGTATCAGCTTGAGACCTTTGACACGGTGACCGCCGTCCAGCTTGGGTCAGAATCACGAGAACATGTGGCGGTTGAGCGAGATGACAACAATAACTTTCAAGTAAAAGTTGCCGGAAAATCGACCGACTATCAGATTCGCATCTATGCTGCCGATCGCCCTGGATATCGCACTAAACTCCTGAGAGCCAGACCTAACTATGATCCCCGGAATCGTCCCTGGTACAGTTCGGCCGTTAAGTCCAAAAAAGCAACCTGGGGCGGAATTTATCGACTGTTTGCCACACCTAAGTATGTGTTGAATGCGGGTTTGCCGATTTATAACAATCGCAACCAGCTAGTAGGGGTAGCTTCGGTAGATTTTTCGCTAACTGGAATTAGTCAATTTCTACAGAGTTTGAAGATTGGGCGATCGGGTGAAACCTTCATTCTCGAACGTCAGACAGGCTTGCTCGTCGGCAGTTCTGCAACTCAACGACCTTATGTTATTCAAAATCCAACCGCCCCGCTCAATCAGCAAAATCCAGTTCGTGTCAAAGCATTAGAAAGTAGCGATCGCTTAACCCGACAAACAACAGAGTACCTACAACAGCGCTTTGGCAACCTGTCTCAGATTACTCAAACCCAACAACTCGATTTTGAAGTTGGGGGACAACGGCAATTTCTCCAGGTTGTGCCGCTAAAAACGGTTCAGGGATTGGACTGGCTGATTATTGTTGTGGTTCCAGAAAGCGACTTCATGGATCAAATTCATGCTAACACTCGAACGACGATCGTGCTTTGTCTCGGTGCGTTTGGACTGGCGACAGCTTTGGGGATTTTGACGGCTCGCTGGATTGCCCAACCGATTTCTCGACTGGGAAGTGCTGCCAAAGCGATCGCGGCTGGACATCTAGATCAAACGGTTTCTGTCAGCAGCACAACTGAACTCAATGGATTAGCACAGTCATTCAATCAGATGGCCGAGCAGCTACGCGAATCTTTTTCAGCCCTGGCAAAAACCAACGAAGAATTAGAAAGCCGAGTCGAGCAGCGAACCACAGAACTTGGCGAAAAAAACACTCAGCTTCAACAAGAAATTCAAGAGCGTCGAAAAGCAGAAGCCGCCCTGAAAACCTCCGAAACAGAACTTCGATTAATGTTCGCCGCGATGAGTGATGTCGTAGTTGTCTTCGACTCAGAGGGTCGCTATCTGAAGTATATGCAGACGCAATCCGTTACGGATGAACCAGGTGTCGATCTCATTGGCAAAACCGTTCACGAAGTATTACCCGAATCGATCGCAAACCTAATCACTCATGCGATTCAGCAAGCCTTAAACCTCCGTCAGCAACCGCTCAACCCTGATGGCACTCGTAAGCATGTTTTTGTGGAATACTGCGCCTCGATCTCCCATCCCGAAACTTGGTTTTTGGCGAGTGTCTCACCATTGTCTGATGAAGCGGTGCTGTGGGTTGCCCGCGATATCAGCAAGCTCAAAAAAACCGAAGCGGCTCTCAAACAAGCCAAAGAATCCGCAGATGCCGCCAATCTGGCCAAAAGTCAGTTTCTCTCTAACATGAGCCACGAACTACGAACGCCACTCAACATCATTCTTGGCTTTACCCAACTGCTGTTACGAAGTCGATCGCTGAATCCCCAACAGCAAGACTATCTCGATACCATCAATCGCAGTGGTGAAGACCTTCTAACTCTAATCAACGATGTGTTAGAAATGTCCAAAATCGAAGCAGGGCGCATCACCCTCAATGAAACCGATTTTGACCTGTATGGGCTACTCGATCGACTTCAGCAAATGTTTGCCCTCAAAGCTCAATCTAGAGGCTTACAGCTAATTTTTGAGCGATCGCCGGATGTCCCTCACTACATTCACGCCGATGAAAGCAAACTGCGGCAAATTCTAGTTAACCTAATCGGCAACGCCATCAAGTTCACTCAGATCGGCAGCGTGACGGTACGAGTCAACTCTGACCAAACCCCTGACCCGATTCTGCGCTTTCGTGTTGAAGATACAGGTTGTGGCATCGCTGCGTCTGATCTCGATCGCCTCTTTGAGCCATTTGTACAAACTGAGGCAGGTTACAAGGCACAAGAAGGCACTGGACTTGGATTACCGATTAGCGATCGATTTGTGCGGCTAATGGGAGGCAATCTGAGCGTAGACAGCACACCCGAACAAGGCTCAACCTTTACTTTTGAGATTCGCATTCATACCGTCACCTGGGATGCTCTGCCTGCACCAATCCCCCGGCGGCAAGTAGTTGGACTAGACAAAAAACACTCCCCTTGTCGGATTCTAATTGTTGAAGACAAACTCGAAAATCGACGGTTTCTCCTTGAGTTGTTAGCTCCTGTTGGCTTTGAAGTGCAGGAAGCAATTAATGGACAAGCCGCGATCGACCTTTGGCAAAGTTGGTCACCTGACTTAATCTGGATGGATCTACGAATGCCCGTTCTCAATGGGTTTGAGGCAACTCGGCAGATCAAAGCAGCAGGCAACCAAGCACCTGTAATCATCGCTTTGACCGGAAGTGCTTTTGAAGAAGACCGCCTGACAGCGATGGCTTTGGGCTTTGACGACTTTGTGCGTAAACCTATTCAAACCACCACAGTTTTTGAAAAAATAGCTGAACATTTAGGCGTTCAATATCTCTATGCGGATGAACAGAACAACCAATCCTCTCCGTCTCATTCACTCACGGCTACTGACCTGGCAGAGATGTCGATCGAGTGGATCAATCAACTCCACCAGGCGGCCCTCTGCATTAATACCAAGCAAGTTCTTCAGTTAATTGAGCAAATTCCTGAACCACAGGATCACCTCATTCAAGCATTGACAGACCTCGCCAACCACTACTGTTTTGAAGAACTGATTGCATTAACTCAACCACCACACGATCGTTCTGACCTACTTCATCTCTCATAAAATTGGCATGGCGCTCCGAAGCCTACAACTTATTCCAGAAGCGATCGCGCAGAAACTCAAGATTGGACTGCTCAATCTCACTCAGCTTGGGTAATCCGTTTTGCTTGAATTGCTGAACTTGATAGAGGGGACGATACCAGGGTTGTTTTTCAAAGACTCGTTTTAGAAAATCATTGTAGTAAATAAGTCCTTTACGAGCATAGATCGAATGAAACATAACATAAAGCTGCGTAACATCGACCCCTTGAATATCAGCCTCAGTCACTTGTCGCTCAGATAACCAGGGATATTCATTTGCCTCAGTGACGTAATCCAACGAACCAAGCCTATATTGTTGAGCTTCTAGCAAATCATAAGGAGCAACAAAATCTTCACTGTAGGAGAAGCGAACATAGTTATCTCCGCCTCCGGTCATTTGCGTTTCTACACGGATGCCATCGCCCAGACAGCGAATATCACTGTACAGCCCTGTGTTGGCATTGTTGACCGACACCTTAATCTCAGTCGCAGGCTGATAGCTAAACAGAAAAGCAAACAACTTCTTAGCTGAAAAGTCTGGACGAAAGGTAACTTGCCGCACAACGCTACGCACAAAGGTAACTTGCAGGTTGCCATCCTGGGGAAAGTCAGGAATGACCTGCCGCACCGTGGCGATCGCAAAGTCAAGCACGATCGGCTCATTACTCATAATTGGCAGCGTTGGTAACCCAAAGTAAGGCACCATTTTCGCTAAAGTTTCATTGAAGATGTAACGTCCCATTTGTTTACCCAATTACAGGTTGTTTGGTAATTGCTAATTGTTCAAGTAGCGTTTGAAACTGCTTAAGAACGAACCATTAATTTCTCTGATCTTCAATGAGATACAGCATTCAACTTAGAAATTACTTAAGCCTGAAAGCGATTTGTGAATAGCCTCGATCGTAAAACGCAGCCTTTGCATAACGGTTGAGTAGCGCCCTACTTGCTTCAATGCTGGCTACTAATGCTGGCTACTACTGACTAATTTCCCATCTCCACAGATTTCCGACATCGGGATCAACCATCTCTGAGACTTGAGTCATTCCACACTTCGTTAAGACGCTTGTTGAGGCGTTAGATTCTGCCAATGTGTGAGCATAAACACAATCAACTGAACCTGACTCGAACGCTATGTTAATAAGCTGACGTGCTGCCGATGTTGCAATTCCTTTACCCTGATAACTTGGAGCAACAGAGTAGCCAATTTCAACCCTACGCTCACAGTCCGGCACTGACTTGAAGCCTCCAAATCCAACTAAAGTCTGGTCAGGACGAAAAAGAAACAGATAGGGTAGCCAAGGATGGCGAATTTGCGAAGTTTGGATCTGCTTCAGAATATACTGAAGTGCTCCTTCAAAAGGCATGTATCCATCGGCTACCAATAGTCCATAGGTCTTTGAGAAGGCATCTGTATTATCAATCAAACTTTCCAGATGTTGAACAGAGCAAGGAGTAATTTCTGCATTCATACTTTAGCCTAACAATGAACAATGGAGTGACCGAGCAAATCAGGCCGGTGAGAATGCCATTATGAGCATCATGAGCATTAAAACAGCAGAGCTAGTAATTCCCAGAGTGCGAGGCCAGTTGTAGCGGATCAACTCATCGATCACGATCGCCTGCTTGCCGCTGCTCTCTAGTTGACTATGGCGCGGTATCTCCAAGGCTACAGTCACAATCAACGAGACTAGCCCACATCCGACGTTAGCCAGAACAATCCACAGGGGAACCGACACAGGATGGAATAAAATCAGGGCAATGGGCAAGAGGAAGGAAGCAAACCCTGGAAGAATGACTGGAAGCGGGATTCTACTTGTGTAGAATAGGTGATAAGCAACATATTCCGCCGAGCCGACTCTAGCAAACAGAGGATAGATCACAAGTTGGACAAACCAAATCACACCAAGTACGTAGAAGGTAAGTAGAGTGCAAAACAATAGCAGCGAATGGGAGAAGTCCATATTTCCTCTGATCTTTCAAAGTTACTTAATAGAATGATTTGCCATCTGAGCTTGACGAGCCTGAGCAAACTGACCATATCGATCGACATAAAACTCTGAAGATTTAGCGATCGACCTCACGGTTTCACGGCTTGCAATCGCTTTCCACCATTGCTTTAAGCGGTCAAGTCCGGGCGGCAATTGCACGTTTCGGTAATGTTCCAGCACTGCCCATTGCTCAAACAAAGGGTAATAGGTCAAATCAACTAAGCTGATCGCTTTACCCAACCAGTAAGGGCCCTCTGCCGACATCTTTTGTAGTCCTTCCTGCTCAACGAACTGCAAGTGCTCGATCAACTCTTTTACGATCGTGGCAGACTGTTGATCGGAGCCATATAACAACTTTCCAGATGCAGCAAACAACCGGGTATCAGCAAAATCAATCCAAATTCGCGCCTGAGAACGTTGAATAGGTTCTTTAGGTAACAACGGAGGTTCTGAAAAAGTTTCATCCAGGTATTCATTAATGATGGTTGATTCCCACACTCGCTGATCGCCATGCTTAAGTACAGGCACCTTGCCGTAAGGAGAAATCTCTTTGAAGTTAGCAGGTTTGTTTTGCAGGTCGATTTCAATCAACTGATAAGGAATGCCTTTTTCTAGCAAAGTTAAGCGCGATCGATGGGCAAAAGGACAAAGCGCAGCACTATAAATTTCGATGGCGGACATAGAAACTCCTATCTATAATCTACTCAACAACTAAAATTGATCTTATTAATAGCAACGGGCGTAGCTGTTTCCAGAAACCTGGCACCTGTCCATTACTAGTACTGTTTCAGCATACAGAGTTGCAGGTGGGATGTCAGTCGGAAAAGATCGGCTCTAGGAGTTAAGACTATTTCCATGAGAAAAGTCACCAACTCCAGCAAAGTTGGATACTTAGATTCTTCAGAGATGCTTTAAGGGATCAGGTTGGATTCCAAGAGAGGTCTATACGGGAGCATCCTAATTGTGCAAAATCTCGGATTGCCCTCCTCACGAAGTGGGGCGAGAGCTTTGCCAGCCCGTCTCCCCAGGGAGAAGGAGTCAGATCTCTTGTTTCCGCTCCTGGGGGAGAGGGTGAGGGCAGAAAGACTGTGCTACACAATTGGGATGCTCCCGGTCTATACGAACTAAACGTTGAGAGTTCCACTATCTCTCGTAGCCGTCTCCCGGTAGTCGCTAGAGTGCTCTGTTACCGAAGGTGCCTGCGGAGCGAATAGCAGGAGGGCATCTATGATTCGTGCAGGAAATCTTTTTGTTAGTTCTCAATTCCCTTTTTAGAGGCTTTTCTGCCCTTCAAAACCTGTGACTTGACAACCTCGTGGGCTTGTTTGTAGATTTGGAAGTCAGAAGGCTTTTCGGACTCAGGAATACTTCGGATAATGTAGTGAAACGCATGAAAGACAGAGTTTAGCCCAGCGATCGCATCTTCTGGAGGAATGGGGCTTTTAATAAAGTTTCGATCTAGCTTGATTGTGTAGTTTAATTCACCTAAATTTGCCAGGTTTTCTAGTTTGTTTTCGTAGACAAGACGAGCAACTTTTGTCATGTCAGCCCCAATCACCTGAGCAATTCTTTTTGCTGTTTCTTCGTCTGGCCCGCTACGCTTAAGACAGATCCAACCTAGCCCAGCCCGCGAAATGTTGACCCGCCTGGAAAGCTCACTCATGTTGGTTTGTGGGTTTTCCTGAAGGTACTGCAAAATGAGCCGTCCGAACGCCGAACAGTCTTCAGGACGTAGTTTTAAGAGATTCATATTAAATTCTGAACCAAGATGTTAACGTTAGAAAGAGATAAAAGGAAACAAGATAAAAGAAACCGAATTTTGCTTTAGTAGGCTTGTTCTACTTAACCTTAAAACCGCTATTTGGTCTCACGATCGCTTCAACTTCAGCCTTTGTGTCAAGGTTCTAATGACTACTCGTTCACATCTGCTGAACTTTGTGTAGAAGCTTGCATGAGCCGCAACTAGAGCTTCTCTTGTGTGAGTTCTTTTCATGCGATCGACGCTAAATAAATTTCAAGTTTTAGACAATCAGTAGATTTCAGATAAACATTTTTAGTCAGTTACTAGCCATCAGACTCTCTCCGGTTTCCTTAAAAAGGGAGGAACCCGGATTCAAGCTAACGTCAGGGATTGAGAGACCTGAGATGCAGTACTCCACAACTTCAAACAATCGAGATGTAACGACCTAGAAACAACGCTACTTCGCAATCTGCTGATGGTTTTACAAAGGCAGACAGAGCCAATAAATAGCCCTGCCCGCAACGGTTCTGAGTGTCAAGGATTACTTAACTAGTATGAGAGCGGCTACTTCGATCGCTTTCCAGAACGTGAGTCGGTTCCTTTATCCACAACTGGACGGCCTTGAGTATTCACATCCAGTTCTTCTCGACGAAGCTGTTCTTCTGCTTGAACAGTCTGCTGATCAACTTCTTTTCTGACTCGCACTTCTTCCCGCACAAACGCTTCTTTGTGAATATCGGGCGTTTCTTCATAGACTTCAACTCGTGCAACTTCACCTTCAGCAAATGCATCCGCATCCGGGGCAACCGTCGTGCCAGCGTTGACAGGAGTTGTGCGCTCAATAACAACACGCTCTTTTTCAACAGGGACAGAGACTCGTGCAGTTTCGGTTTCGACGCGCTTTCCAATAGCAACTTCACCTGTTTTTTGGCGAGTTTTGTTGGCAATCAATCGCTCTTCATACAGCTTAAGGCTTTCGTGGTTTTGCTCGTTCAAGTTGTACAAGTTAGCATCCTGATCATAGTTGTAGGTGTTGCGATCGTAAGCAGCAGGAGCAGCAACAGCCGGGGCAGCATCCAACGGAGCAGACGCATCTAAAGGAGCAGACGCATCCAACGGAGCAGCCATCATAGGACGATACACACCTCTAACTTGCTCTTCCTGGTCGTAATCGACTGTGGCACCTTCTTGATACTCTGGAAGTGCTTCGACTTGAGCGCGAGTTAGTCCATTGACATAGACGCAGTGCTTTTTGTTGTCGATTTGGGCACGACCGATCGGAAGTAGGACGTTTTTACCGAAGATCCAGTTACCCGTGTGAACGACCAGATAGCGGAATCTACCATTTTCATCTACTAACAAATCTTTGACAGAGCCAACCTTATCATCTCCAGAGTAGAGGTCATACTCCAGAATGTATTTTTGCTCTTCAAAATGACTGCGATAGTCAGGGTCAAAATCTTTGATTCTATGAAGTGCCATTGTTTTTTACCTAAAGTGTTTGAACTACTTTTACTTAAAATTAGACTTCAAAAAAACTGGTCTCCTCCCTCTTAAGTCAGACTTACTCTCTTGGGTCTAATCACTTCAAACACACTCGAATTATTGCTCAGGTTATTGGTTGGTTAAGAACTTTAAACTTACCCACCAACTATCTCTCAAGATTGGTGTTGCTTCCTGAGCAGGTTTCTACAGTTCAAGTAGTCAATGTATTTTACTTTAAGTAGTACGGCTGGAGGAAAACATGACCTACTCTGATGATCCCGTAAGAAGGGCTAACGATGACCCAGCGATTCAACCGTCTGACGTTTATATTACGAATACGCCAGTAGCCGCCACAGCAGATTATCATGATCGCGTCCGATGGGGGCCAATCTTTTCGGGGCTGGTTATCGCCTTGAGTTCTCAGCTAGTCTTGAGTGCGTTAGGGGCAGCGATCGGCCTGTCTGGAATTGCGAATTCTGGGTCGCCTCGGTCTGATCTAGGAGGTGTGGGATCAGCGATCGGGATCTGGTCGATTATTAGTCTGCTAATCTCTCTGTTTATTGGGGGATGGGTAACAGCGCGAGCTTGTGGCCCGATGAGTCGTAAGTCTGCTTTGTTGAATGGGGCTATTCTCTGGGCGACGACTTTAGCGTTGAGTGCCTGGTTAGTAACCAGTGGCGTGTCAGGTGCCTTTGGGGTAGTAGCCTCAAACGCTGGAGAAGTTGTCAATCAGGTGCAGCAGAGCGGTGCGAGTATACCGAACAATGTACCTAGCGCGACGGCTGAACAAACAAGAAACGTTGCTGGAGATGTTGCTAGAGGGGGTTGGTCGTTTGCGATTGGTTCTTTATTAGGATTGATTGCGTCGTTGCTGGGTGCTTCGATCGGTACGCGCCGTCCAGAGACAACTCAAACCACTGTGAGAGCGACTCGATAAGGAGAATTTGAAGCTTGATATCCTTACTCTGGCATCGTCCAGAAGTAGCGCGGTCTGAGCATTGCTGAACCACGGGATGGATTGCCCTAATGCGAAGGGGAACTAAATGTTCAAAGTCCCCCATTTTTGGGGGATTTAGGGGGCGGAAAAGTTGACACTTCCCACAGATTCATCCCTTCAATCAGCAACGCCGCGCGGTCTGCAACTTCTTCAGGTTCCTCTTTAAGGGGAGTTGGGGAGATTACTCCACTAAACCGCCTCACGTTGAGATCTCCATAGTGTTCCTGATTTCCTCTGATTTCCTATGTCAGCAACAATAAATGACTCAGTTAACAGTTCAGCTAACAATAAGGCTTCTGTAATTGGGCGAATCAGCCAGAAAAGCCTCAGTGCATAGGATGCGGGTTTTGTTGAACGACTCGCATTTTGTTTCTCTAGGTCTACTCCCACAAAAGGAATTACCAAATGTAGCACCGCCCCCATCACAACCGAGACGCTACGAGATTGAACTTGGGAAATTTTTAATAGAAGTTTTCTAAGTTAGAGTGCAAGCGAACCGCAGTCAGACAAAATCAAAGGTTCTGAGGCGCGAACAGTAGCTCTAGTCAATAAAGTCAAAATGGGAAAAGTATCATGTTTCAGTTAACAAATTTAATAGTAGGACAAGTGCCTGTAGAAGAGACAGCCTTTGTTTTTTCTAGCCCTCAGTTTTTAGTCTCACTGCTGGCTGGAGTAATGATGGCGTTTGCGTTTCAGTTTCTATTGACCAATTTATCAGTTGCGATCGTAGCTACTCCAGGCACGCTACCCGATTCAGACGACGATGATTCAGATAGTCTGGGCACCTCTATTCGCAAAACGGAATCTAAGGTTGGGATTTGGGCCCTATTAACCGTAACGATCGCTCTATTTGCTGCCAGCTTTCTCGCTGTAAAACTGAGCTTAGTTGGAAGTAGTGCTCTAGGTGCGATCATTGGTGTTGTCATCTGGTCTACTTACTTCTCGCTGCTCGTATGGCTTGGTTCAGGTGCAGTTGGTTCCCTGGTTGGCTCTGTGGTTAACACGGCGGCTTCTGGTCTTCAGGGTATGATGGGGACTGCAACAGCGGCGATCGGGGCTAATGTTGCTAAAAGTCAGGCTGTCTCGACCGCCGAAGAAATTACGGCAGCAGTGCGTCGAGAACTAACTTCTGGAATTGACCCTGATAGCATTCAAAAAACGCTGCAAAGCTCTCTAAGTAACTTGCAGTTGCCCAAGTTAAATCTGGATGAAATTAGAGGTCAGTTTGAGCAGTTGTTGCAAGACTCTGATCTGAAAGATCTGGCGGATAGCGATCTCTTGAGGAACATTGATCGTCAATCATTTGTAAATCTGGTGAGCAGTCGTACGGATTTCTCAAAGCAAGATGTCGATCGCATTGCGGATCAATTAGAAAGGGCCTGGAAAACGGTAGTTAGTCCATCAGAAAACCCACAAGATTCTGTAGAGCAGTTGACCAACTTATTAAAGTCAGCCAAGCCTGAAGACCTGACCTCTGAAGCGATGACAAGCCAACTTAGTCAACTGGCTAAAACAGTGTCTACAGCAAATCCAGGAAGTAGCCTGACCAATCGGGCGCTACAGTTTGGGTTGAGTGCCCTGATCAGTCAAGTGATGCAGAATACTAACCTTTCTGATCTGGATGTTGAGAGAGTTTCAGGTCAGTTGCAAAAGCTGAAAGACACATTACAGGGGTCAGCAGGTAAGCTGGGCAACCAGGTCACTCAGACAGCGAATTCAAAGCCTTTTAGTGTCATTCAGGCTGACCTTGAAAGCTACTTGCTATCGTCTCCTCCGTGGCATCTCAACCGGGAAACCATCAAGCAAGAATTTAGGGATATCATCTTTGATCCGCAAGCTGATGCGGGTGCGATTCGTCGAGAATTGGAAGGCATCGATCGCAACACGTTTATTGAAATCCTCTCACGTCGAGAAGGGTTTACACCCGATCGCGTTCAAGACATTGCTGATCAACTAGAAGCCGTTCGGGTCGAAGTTTTCAGTTCTGTACAACAGGCTGAATCGGAAAACCAAGCGCAAGATCTTCGCAGTCGAGTTGAGAATTATCTAAAATCAACAGGCAAAGAAGAACTCAATCCAGAAGCGATCGAGCGTGAATTCAAACTCCTATTAGAAGACCCAGAAGCGGGCTTAGAGGCATTGGGCGATCGATTGGGACAGCTTGACCGCGACACGCTAGTAAAGCTACTGGGACAGCGCGAAGACATCAATTCTGAAGAGGCTAATCAGATTGTTGGTCAGCTTGAATCCACCCGCGATACTGTTCTCTCGCAGGCCAAAGAAGCCCAAGAGCGAGTGCAGTCTGAGGCGCAGGAACTTCGACGCAAAGTTGAAGAATATTTGCGGAATACCAACAAAGAAGAACTGAACCCAGAAGGCATTGAGCGAGATTTAAGAACCTTGTTTGATGATCCTCAAGCTGGACTCAGCGCCTTAAGGTCACGCCTCTCTCAGTTCGATCGTGACACCTTAGTTCAACTCCTTAGTCAACGTCAAGATCTGAGCGAAGAGCAAGTCAATCAAGTTTTGGATCAAGTTGAATCAGTTCGTACCAGCATTCTGCAAGCTCCGCAGAAACTAGCAGGCAAAGCAAAAGAGCAATACGAACAAACGACAACTGTGATTGCTGACTACTTGCGTAAGACGAACCTGAAAGAACTCGATCCAGACGGCATTCAACGCGACTTACAGACGCTGCTAAATGACCCAAAAGCAGGAACCGATGCCATTCGTTCTCGCCTGTCTCAGGTTGACCGTGAAACATTAGTTAAACTGCTCACCCAAGAAGGTAACTTGACGGAGGAGCAAGTAAACCAAGCGATCGACCAGGTGCAAACCGCCATTCGTGACACGATCAAAGCGCCGCGTCGGTTGGCAAAACGTGCCCAAAAACAAGCGGTAGACTTTGAAGCTAGTCTCGAAAGCTACTTGCGAAATACTCAAAAAGAAGAACTAAACCCGGACGGCATTAAACGAGATCTCCAACGGTTACTTCAAGATCCTCGCTCAGGGTTAAGCAGTGTAGGTGAGCGCCTGTCTCGCTTCGATCGTTCTACACTCGTTGCTTTGCTCTCTCAGCGCGAAGACATCAGTGAAGAAGAAGCAAACCGAATTGCGGATCAGGTTGAGTCAAACTTCAAAGCAGTGACGGAGCAGATTCAGAAAGTTCAACAAGCCTTTCAATCTACGATCGACACTGTATTTGGCAAGATTCGCAGCTATCTTGATTCTCTAGAGCGTCCGGAACTGAGCTATGAAGGCATTAAGCAAGATTTCAGCACTTTGTTTGATGACCCTCAAGCTGGATTTGAGGCCTTAAAATCGCGGCTAGGGGAGTTCGATCGCGATACGCTGGTTGCCGTCCTTAGCTCTCGTGAAGATATCTCCGAAGCGGATGCCAATCGCATTATCAATCAAATCGAATCAACGCGAGATAGTGTATTACATCGGGCTGAACGAATTCAACTAGAAGCCAAAAAACGCATCAAAGCGGTTCAGCGTGAAGCTAAAAAGCAAGCGATCGAAACTCAAAAAGTAGCGGCGACGGCGGCTTGGTGGCTATTTGGAACGGCTTTAACCTCTTTGGCAGCGTCTGCGATCGCGGGCTTCTTAGCGGTTCGGACACTGTTCTAATTCCAATATTGGGGGCGGAGTAGAATCTGCCCTCACTGTTGTCTAATTGTCCTAAATCAATTGTTTTAAATCAGGAGATTTCTCATGTCTACAAACACCGAAAACATTGTTGAAGTAAAAACTGAAATGACTATTATTGATATCCCTACTGGTGACTCTGTTTCATTCAAGAAGACAACTGTTGAGACTCCTTCTAAAGAATTGATAGAAGCCAAAACTTCAGAATTCCTGAGTGATCCGATCAATTACAGTGCTGAGTTCTTAAAACCCTACCTCCCAATTCTCAAAGCGGCCGGCTGGGTGCTGTTAGCAGTGATTGGTCTAAATCTACTCCTGACAGTGCTAGGCGGGATTCTCAGCGTTGCCACTAGCATTCCAATTCTTTCACCTTTGTTTGAGCTAGTTGGTATCATCTATGTAGGTTGGTTTGTTTACCACAACTTGCTCACTGCATCTCAACGGCAAGAGTTTTCTCAAAAGGTTGCCAAACTTAAGAAGGAGGTTATTGGCGAAGTAGGAGAAATCTTAGATGCTGATAAGAGCGAGATTTCTTGAAGTCTAACTAGATGCTGGCTAACGCTTTAGAAACTCTAACTCCATCAATATCAAATCGAATAGAACATTGAGCAGTTCTCAAGCAGGAATACTGATCTTTGTGGGTATCGATTTTCGCGTCTTGTACTCCTATGGATAGGTGTTCAAAACATCATCTTTTTGTAAATTAGCCTCAGCATTACTGCTTGGGAAGACAAGCGCAACACACTGTACTTAATTGGCTGGACTGACAAAGCATTTGACTACTTTATAGTGGATTGACAGTGGTTTGTTCCACAGGTTATTGCAACCAAGTTTTTTAACATCCACTCCTTGTAGTAGCTGTGGCGTTGAGTCTTTAGTTGGTGCTTCTGCTGATAGCTTTGTTTGAAATTTCAATCTCAAAACATTACTAGGACAACATCATGAGTGACTCTAAAAAAAATCTCAACGAACCAGATGCAAATCTCGATCCCATTACAGGAGAACCTGGTGCTCACCCTGTCGGAACTGGAATTGGTGCAGCAGGAGCTGGCTCAGTAGGCGCAGTGATCGGTGGTGTAGTTGGCGGCCCTGTTGGGGCAGTCGTTGGAGCCGCGATCGGAGCAGTCGGGGGCGGGCTATTTGGCAAAGGTGCGGCTGAAGCGATCGACCCCACTACAGAAGACGCACACTGGCGAACGAATCACACGTCTCGACCCTATGTTGAGGCAGACAAAACCTACGATGATTATGCACCTGCCTATAAAACTGGCTATGAAGCCTTCGATCGTCATGCCGAGACAGGCAAAACGTTTGAAGAGATCGAACCTGAGCTAAAGAGCGCCTATGAAACAAATTATGCTAACACTGGGCTAAGTTGGGACAAAGCAAAACACGCGGCTCAAGATGCTTACCTCAAGCTGTATGAAGAGCGTCTGATTGCAACTAAACATCGCGAAAAAACGGGCGAAGTCACCGTCGGAAAGCGGGTCGAAACTGAGACAGCACAAGTTTCTGTTCCGATTGAAAAAGAGCGCGTAGTTGTCGAGCGAACTGCTGCAACGGCACAAACGGCGGTTTCTCCGGGTGAGTATGCTTTCCAAGAAGGAGAAGTTGCGCGAGTACAGGTCTATGAAGAAACGCCCGACATTCATAAGGAGGCGTTTGTGCGTGAAGAAGTGCAGGTTAGAAAAGTCACTGAGCAAGAGACTGTTACTGCTGAAGAACAGCTTCGCCGAGAAGAACTAGATGTAGACACAGAAGGCCGTCCTGTTATGGAGAAAAACATCTAGTCAGTTAAAGCTCAATGTAAGCTCAATATAAGCTAAATAGATGGGTGGGGTCATGGCTCCACCTAATTTTTTATGTGGATTAAGGAGCCATTGTTGTTCAAAGCCAATTCTAAAGCACGAATACTTCTTTAGTGCGCGAAGGCACGCTTTGTTCTTGTAGCCCTGACTTTAGTCGGAAGGCATCTATTATGATTCGTGCAGGAAGTCTACTGGCTATAGCGATAGGACTGGTTTGACCTTTTTACAATTTTGAATCAGATACTCAAGCTGGCGTTGCTGAATCAGGGGATGAATTGCCCCAAAGCGGAGAGAAACCCAAGGTTCAAAGTCCCCCAATTTTGGGGGATTTAGGGGGCGAAAAGATGGACACTTCCCACAGATTCATCCCTCCAATCAGCAACGCCGAAATTCACCAAGTCGTATTTCAGCAGTCTAAGCAATGCAGCGTAAGAAGTGCCACTGCAACGTACCATTATGGTTGGTTAATGTGCAAAAGGTGTCTGCGTCCGGTGAATACGATCGCTACAAAACTGCTGCTAAACAAATGACCCTAACCGCAAATCAATGACGAATCCACATGGAATTTGACTTTCAAGAAACCACGCCTCTATTAGAGAGTCTGCAAAAGTGCGCTCGATCGTTCAACGCACCTTTCTACACGCCAGGTCACAAACGAGGACAAGGGTTTCCAGACCAATTGACCGACTTGTTGGGGACTCAAGTGGGACGATCGGATCTCCCAGAATTGCCCGAATTGGACAATCTATTTGCGCCTCAAGGAGCAATCTTGGTGGCTCAACAACTGGCAGCCAGAGCATTTGGAGCAGATGAAACCTGGTTTTTGGTCAATGGCTCGACCTGTGGTGTGATCGC
>NZ_JBJPHS010000063.1:0-15430 GCF_052939495.1 Phormidesmis sp. 146-12
TTTTGGGGGATTTAGGGGGCGAAGGATCTCAGCAATGACCGATCGATCAACTTGTGTGTACACGGCAGGTTGGCAGCTTGGAGGCAAAAGCACTCAGTAACGAAGCGGCAGACTCTAATCGAATTGATGTTCGTAGTCGTGTTCATTCAATTCATCGGTTAACGTTCCTTATTTTGTTGTTAACCTCTACTTTTGAGGGCAAGAGTTGCGGTTCCGTAGGCGGCCTCTGTTTGGGACGATCGCACCACCGGAACGCCTAACTGACGCCTCCGAATGGCTTGCCACGCTTGATTGTTTGCTCCACCTCCAGCCGAATAAACTTTTGTCAAGGCATTTGTTCCCAAGGATTGTAGCAGTCTGTAGCCCTTGGCTTCAATGCGAGCGATACTTTCGAGCAGCCCGTGTAGAAAAATGACAGGATCATCGGGTCGAGGGTCTAATTGTGGAGGCAGATGAGGATCGTTAATGGGAAAGCGATCGCCCGGTTTCAGCAATGGGTAATAGTCCAGCAAGCTCTCTTGATCGGTAGGAATGCGATCGCTGAGTTGGGCGAGTTGTCGATCGCTAAAGAAATGCTTTAATACGGCTCCTCCGGTGTTAGAAGCGCCTCCAACCAGCCACAGATCGCCCAATCGATGGCTATAAATTCCGTATTGTCCGGCTTCGATCCGGGTTTCGCTGAGAAGTTTGAGTACCAGTGTTGATCCTAACGAAGTGACCGCTTCTCCGGGTGTGCTAACTCCACTAGCCAAAAAAGCGGCGATGCTGTCTGTGGTTCCGGCACAAATCAGGCAGTCCGATCGCAGGTTCCATTCAGCCGCGACGGTGGGATGAATCGCTGAAACTACAGTTCCGGGAGCGACGACGTTGGGCAATCGTTTTCTGAACGGTAAAGCTTCTAACCAATCGGGATAACAGAGATGCTCAACGTCATAGCCCAATTTCAAACTGTTGTGATAGTCGCTGATTCCTAACTGTCGGTGTAGCAAAAATGCCAGCCAGTCTGCTTGATGCAAAAAATAACGCGCGTTAGAAAAGTCAGGCTGTTGGCTCCACCACAAGAGTTTGGCAAAGCTAGAAGTTGCGCTAACGACCGTGTGATTGAGGGGAGCGATCGCCTTCACATCATCCAATACCGTCGCGGCGCGATCGTCGTTGTAGAGCAGCGGTTCTGCGATCGGATCGCCTGTTTGGTCACACAGCAACACCGTTGAAGAAGTTCCATTGATGGCAATGGCGCGAATCTGCGATCGTAACGCTTTGGGAATCTGGTCGATGAGATGAAACAGGGTGTTTTGCCAAAGGGCAGGCAAATTGTCAGATTGAGTAAACGAGCGACTGGCTTGAAACTGAATTTCTGCAAGATCGTTTTCTAAAGGCGAGACGGCGACCCCTTGCGGGTAACTCAAAGAGATCGCTCTTGCGCCCGATGTGCCAAAATCGATACCCAGATACAAATCCATAACGGTTAGGTTTGAACGGCTGTTTTTGAAATCTAACTTGAGTGTGAAGATTGACGCACGACACATTCAACTAAGATTCAAGCAATCCATTCTAAGCAAGCCTCATGGAAACCACGGTTAGAGAACTGCGACCCCTCGGCAACACAGACATTCAACTTTTTGCGATCGCCCTGGGTGGAATGCCGATGTCTCTGAGCAGTAGACCACCCGAATCGCAGGCGATCGCCACCATTCACAAAGCGCTAGATCTGGGCGTAAATTTGATCGATACCGCCGACGCTTATTGTCAAGACGAATCCGACAAGCACCACAACGAAACGCTAATCCACAAAGCACTTGAGCAATATGCAGGTGACACCAGCCAGGTTTTAGTCGCGACCAAAGGCGGGTTGATGCGTCCTGATGGCTCCTGGACTCGCAACGGCAATCCGCAGCATTTACGCGAAACCATTCGAGCCAGCTATGAAGCGCTGGGAGGCCACCAGCCGATCGACCTGTGGCAATACCATTCACCTGACCCAGAGTATACGATCGCTGACTCGCTAACGCCTGCCAAAGAAGCCGTTCAAGCCGGACTCATCCGCTTTGTGGGCGTATCAAATTTTTCGGTTGAGCAGATCAAACAAGCCCGCGAAGTCGTCGAAATCGTCTCAGTCCAAAATCAATACAACCTCTGGCACCGTCAGCCCGAAACCGATGGCGTGTTGGAATACTGCGAAGCTGAAGGATTGACCTTTTTGCCCTGGAGTCCGCTCGGTGGAAGTCGTCGAGTGAATGAACTAAAGACTGTGAAAGCGATCGCTGACCTTGCCCACCAAAAAGGCGTTTCTGTTTATACGCTAGTTCTCGCCTGGATGTTAGCCAACTCGCAATGCATTTTGCCCATTCCAGGAGCCAGCAAGCCTGATAGCATTGAAGACTCGGTACGAGCAACTCAAATCAAGCTAACCGACGCAGAATTCAGTACGATCGACGAGGCAACTACGGCGTCACCATGATTTCTATCACTCAAACAGGCCGTATTTATCACCGATTCCTCTAGATTTCGTCACCCAAATTGTTGGACGATTACCTCATAGTAGAAAGTGTGCAACTTTGCGATCGTAGATGAATCAGAATTAGGGGATTGGGGAGCAAAAGCGCTGAACACCGAAGCAAAAAACGTTCATTCAATCCACACCAATCCCTAACGTAAGGTCGTATCAGGTCTCATCTACTCCACGTCTACAAAGCCAAACAACAGAAACTGCATTCTACCCTCCTCCCTCTTCCCTCCTCCCTCTTCCCTCCTCCCTGTCTCAACTGCTACACCTAAACGAAGGCGATCGAGCGGATAATACTTCAAACCAGGCAGTGAGGAACGCAGCGAACAGAAGTCTAACTAACAACCTCCAAAAAGCACTCTCAAGAACAGCAATGTTTAACGCCACCGAAATTTTTATTGATGCGTTTGTGGATCAGCTTCAGCAAGGCTATCACCGCACCTACGGCAACATGAAGTCCAATTATGCGGACATTTTAGGGTGGGCGGGCAGCATGGCTTTAGAGAATATTGCCAACAGTGACGCGCTTTACCACGATGTCGAACACACGATTCTCGTGACCCTCGTCGGACAGGAAATGCTGCGAGGTCGTCATATTCGGGATGGTGGAGTGTCTTGTGAAGACTGGCTACACTGCATTATTTCGCTCACCTGTCACGATATTGGCTATGTCAAAGGGGTTTGCCGCGACGATCGCATCGGTTCTTACGCGACGGGTCTGGACAATACGATGATTGAGTTGGCGTTGGGGGCGAGTGATGCGAGTCTGACTCCTTATCATGTCGATCGCGGCAAGCTATTTATCGAAGAACGCTTTGGCGGACATAAACTAATCGATGCCGAAATCATCAAGCGCAATATTGAGCTAACTCGCTTTCCCGTTCCCAATGCTGAAGACCATCAAGACACCATTAATTATCCTGGATTAATTCGGGCGGCGGACTTGATCGGACAACTCAGCGACCCGCGCTATCTGAGAAAAATCAATGCGCTGTATTACGAATTTGAGGAAACAGGCGTTAACAAAGCGCTCGGTTACGAACATCCAGGAGACCTGCGAAAAAACTATCCAAAATTTTTCTGGAATGGGGTACATCCCTTTATTCAAGACGCTTTGCGCTATTTAAATCTGACCCAACAAGGACAGCAGATCGTCGCCAACCTTTACGCAAATGTCTTTGTCGTGGAGCATGAATAAACTGAGATTGTAAAGAATTCGTTACAATCTCCCTCAAACACGTTAAGCTTTGTAAAGAAACTGAAACACTTTACACGAGCAAAAAATCATGAGAAGCGGATCTATCACAGACGATCAGGGCAAGCTAAACAACTTTGCGATCGAGCCTCAAATGTATGTCACCGAGGAGCCTCAAACAGGCTTTACTCCTTACGCAGAACTGCTCAACGGTCGCCTCGCTATGATTGGATTCGTTTCTCTGCTGGCCCTCGAAATTTTGACAGGTCACGGACTGCTGGGTTTCTTCCAAACCTTGTCTGAACTGTAGCTTGAATGAGTTTATAGAAGTGGGAGGGTTCGGGAACCCACAAAACCCATGTGGTTCACCCGTGGGATGTAGTTAGGGTTCGGGCGTGGCTGGCAAGCCACAGAGTCAATATTTGGTACAATACACTTGTCAAGGTGAAACTCCTTTGCCATCGTGAAACAGTTAAGACACACTTTCAGGCATCAATGAGTAGGGCAAAGAGCGGCGAAAACTCTTAAAACAGTCAGGGATAGCCACGTCTTCCCACCACCAGAGCACCGAATATTGTTTGAGAGTCCGAAAACGTAAGGCGGGGCACGCCTAAACGCTAGGTTCGTATCCTAGTACGCTTGGGGAGATCGACTCTCTGGGATTGACTAAGTTAAGCTCGTCAATTAGCGCGATGGCGCGGTTGAAAGGTTTGAACATTGCCGCAAGGATAGTGAATTTTAAGGTCATTCGTAGAGCCAAGAATCCCACTCTCTTTAGAGGTGGGAGTGTCAATAAATCGATCCCCCTGAGCTTGAAGAATAGACAGGGGGATTGTTTTATTCAGCCGTTTCTAAAGGAGTTATCGGTGTTGATGTTCCTCTAATAATTGTTGCGCTCTGGGTTTGTAGAGCAAGTGAAACAACGACTCAATATATCGCAGCATATCTTCTCGATTTTCTTGGGAGGTGTAGTTCCAAAAACCGTAAATTTTAGCGAGAGAAATCAGTCGAGTCGTGTGAATTTTCCAGGTGTAAGTGCTGTAGACTCGATCGATACTTTTCTCAGAAATCTCGTCCCAATAGTTCGGGTTTTGGTCACACTTAGAAAGGAATTCTAGAATGATCGCGGCCACTTGTTCTTGCTCGGTTGGATTGATATAAAACCCATTCACTCGGTCTTGAATAATCTCTAATGGGCCGCCAAATCGAGTCGCAAAGGTAGGCAATCCTGTGATCATGGATTCCAAAATGGTTAAGCCAAACGCTTCAAATAAAGCAGGCTGCACAAAAATGCCTTGGCGATCGGCAATCACCCGATAGATTTCACCCGTATCTCCTTTAGAAAGCCTCACGCCTAGCCAGCGAATTTTTCCATGTAGATCGTATTCATCGATCGTTTGATACATCTTCTGGATTTCGCTGATTTCTTCGTGATCGGTCGAGTCTTCGGTTCGCAGTTTTCCAGCGACCAAAATTAGATTGCAGCGCTCTTGTAGCTCTTTATTCTTGCCGAAAATTTCGACCAAACCCGTAAGATTTTTAATCCGATCTAACCGTGCCATTGAGAAGATTGGGCGCTTTTTGGGGTCTTCTAATTTGCCAAAGACTTGAGTCGGATCTTCTAAATTGAACATGAGTTCTTCGAGGCAGTCGCGATCTCTCGACAACCGCTCTTTGGTGCGAGTACAGGGAAAGAACGCTTGCTCATTGACTCCCGGCGGCACCACATTAAACTTGGGACTAAATAACTCAATCCCGCTGACTACATGATATAGCTCCGGCATCGTGAACGATTTGTAAGACTCATACTGTCCCACACTATCAGGCGTGCCAACAATTTCTTGATAAGTGCTGCTGATGATAAAGTTGGCGGCATTCATCGCAATCAAATCGGCTGTAAACTGAAGCGAAAAGTGATACTTATCCTCCAGATCTTGCCAATAAAGATTGCTGAATAAATACTTAGACTTTTCGAGCGCATGAGCAACATTGCACTGAGTGACTTTGAGCCGTCTTGCTAATAGAAACGCGACCAGATTTCCGTCTGAATAGTTGCCCACAATCAAATCAGGAACACCCTGCAACTCTGCTCTTAGTTCTTTCTCAGCATCGATCGCAAAAGTTTCTAAATAGGGCCAGATTTCAAAGCGAGAAATCCAGTTTTGCGTCAGGTTGGGATTAAATTCTCGAAAGGGAACTCGTAGAATCCAGGCATCAACTGTCTCATGAATTTTTTCTAATCGCTGGTTACAAAGCGTCCCATCACTTTGAGGAATCAAGCGCGTCAAAACAATCACTTTTGGATGCACATCCAGAACTTCTAAGCCTGCCAGATTGATGTCTTCTTGAAGCTGTTGTTCGAGACTTTTGACCTGATCGAGAATGTAGACAACCTGCCCCCCTGTATCGGGTCTGCCCAATACGCCTTCTTGCCCAAACCACCCATGAGGCGATACCAGCACAATCTTGAAAATCATAGGAATGCGCGAAATGAACGCCTCCAATGATTGGTGATCAGGTGAGTCGAGCAGTTGATCCAGGATTTCTAACGTCTCTTGAACTCGACGGGCAGTGTTGCCCCATCCTGGCTCAAAACCCAAATTTTGCAGATCGAATCGAAAGTTTTGGTAAGCAGCCTCAGAGGGTAAATCGCTAACAAATGTAATTGCCTGTTTGACTCGATCGCTCAACTCTTTTTGAGTTTGAATTCGCTCATTAATTAACAGTTGAGATCCACTACATTTATGCAGTCGCATGAAATTGAATAGCGAATCTTGCCACTCTTGCGGATCTTGAAATAGTTTACTCGACAAATAGCGATTGAGAAATTCTACCCCTTTGCCAATATTTTTAGGGTCTCGAATTATCGGAGAATAGTCATAAAATGGCTGAAAATCAATCTCAAACGTCTCACCTTCTTGAGGGTGAAATCGATTGACAAAGCGATCGCGCAGATCCAACAGTTCCTCTACGGAGATTGGTTCGACTGTCAGATTTTCTAGGACTCGATACGCCTCCTGTCGCGCAATTTTAGGGCGAATAATCATGCACAGACTTTCCTCGTCCAGAATGATTTCTTGGATGTAATAAACTAGCTTGCTCAGACGAGATGAGGTGTGAAACTGCTCAGATTTCTCATAGTTTCGGCAGTACTCTCCAAACAAATGTAAAATCTCATTTCTCAGTAAATACTTCTGCTCAGACGATCGTAAAAGACTGGCAAACTGTCGTAAATTGGTTTTCTCATCACTATTCAAAACAGCTTGAATTAAGTCAGACATTGCAACTTCCTCTTGTAGCGGTTAGACAAAGATACAGATCTCAATTTTTGATTGAAAATTAATCTTTCTGTGGGCAATCTTTTCCACAGCTTGGAACACAACGAACCCCTCACTTGTCTTGATAACTGGACAAAGTGAGAAAATACAGCAGACTTGATACTAAGCCAACGTCACACAGGGCGTATCTTCCGCAAGTCTAGAAAATTCTTAAAAGACTTGTTCAAAATTTTTTGATCTTTACCAAATCTTATTCAGATTGCTGAAGTCCATCGTAGTGATAAGTCGCCCGAACTTGCGGGCCAAACACAACCAGATCGCCCGTTTTTAACGGTGAAAATAATAGACGCTGACCATTGATCAGGAGTCCATTAGTGCTAGGTTTGCCATCTACATTACCGTCGTCGATCGTATAAACCAGCATTCCATCTTCGCGATCGACTCGGCGCAAAACCGCATGATATCGAGAGGCAAACTGCGATCGCAGACAAATATCATTTTTGGGATCTCTGCCGATCGTATACTGCGCCTTCTCTAAAGAAATCTCACGCTGCCCTGCATCATCCTCAACCACCAGCCGGGGAAAAGGATGCCCTGCAAACGGTCGAACCTCCTTACCCTCAACCGCCTTGTGAGGAGTCGCCTCATGCTCGACCAGGGTTGCGTCACAACCATCCTCATACCAGACAGGCTTTGTCGTCGGTTGCTTGAGTCCAGATAGCCCACACTGCTGAGAAGCGAGGAGTCGAGCCTGCCAGGAAACCTGATCGTCGGGCTGGAGAGACAAAGCCCGATCATAGCTGGCGATCGCTTCTGAATAGCGTTTTAACTCGACCAGCGCATTGCCGCGATTTCGCCAAGTCAAATAATTGTTAGCGTCCAGTTCTATCGCGTGATTGTAGCTCTCGATCGCATCGTCGTACTGATTTAACCCATACAGCAAGGCATTGCCGCGATTAAACCAGGCGAGTGGGTAGGCCTCATTAATCTGCAACGTGTGGTTATAGCAAATAAGAGCCGCCTCATAGTCCCCCAACCCGTACTGCATGGCGTTGCCGCGATCGTGCCAGATTTCACCTTCGGCTTCTCGGCTAGGACGCGATTGCAGGGCCCGATCGTAGCTGGCGATCGCTTCTGTAAAAAATCCCAAACTTTCTAAAGAGAGTCCCCGTTCGTACCAAGCTTCCCAAAAGTCCGGTCGAGTCCTCAGCACTTGATTGTAAGAAGCAACTGCCTTTTCGTGATCTTCGGCGGCAGCGTGACCTAACCCTTGTCTAAACCAAGAGAGCGCATTGCCAGTGAGGGGAAGACGACCGGTGTCAAGCATAGATGGATACTACTTTCCCTAGCCTGTTCTTTTCGAGCCTAGCACAGGAACAAACCCCGATGAAATCCGTCTTTGCGGAGATTGCTGGATTTCCATAAAAACCGCATGAAGATCCGTTGCAATGATCCGTATTTCCCAGGGCCTGAATTGATCTCCGGAGAGAATTCTTGAAGTTTAGTAACGTTTCGCTGCCTGTTTCGGGTTGGCGCTGCTGCACAGATCTACCATGTACACACAATTTCGGAGTCGCTTCGTTTCAGTCGCCTTCAGCCCCCTAAATCCCCCAAAATTGGGGGATTTAGGGGGCTGAAGGATCTCGGCAATGACGGATCGATCAACTTGTGTGTACACGGTAGGCTGCACGATGACAAGAACTCGCCCCCAAGCTGCCAATTTTGGGGAACCTCCGGCCTTCCATCAGCGATTTAGAGTTGGCAAGGCCAAAATTCAACCCGTCAGAATGTGTTGGGCGGTTAATTGGGGTTGTTCTAGATGGGGAACGTGACCGCAGTTTTGAATCCAGATTAGTTGACTGTGGACGATCGCTCGCTCAAACCGTTGAGCATCCGCTGTTCCTAAAATTTTGTCCTGGTCGCCCCAGAGAATCAGCGTGGGCTGTTTGAGGTTAGCAATCCGGTCGCTCAAAAAATTGTAGCCACCGCTTTGGGTAAAGGCGATCAGCGCTTGACTCCATCGGGGCTGTTTGAGATGTAGAGCAGCACAGCATTCTGCATCTAGTGTGACAAAGCTGCGATCGCAGTAGGCGTTGAGGCTGACCTGCTGACGGACTTTGGGCTGACGCAAAAATTCGGTCGCCAGATAGCCCAGCGGCGGAATGAGAAATCGCCCGATCGCCGGGCCGGCCGCAAACCCCGCACTGTCGATCAAAACTAACTGAGAAACCGCTTCGGGATAGGTGAGCGCAAAATCGATCGCAGCCGCCCCGCCCATTGAGGCCCCCACTAAAATCACGGGCTGACCAATCAGCGTTTGCCAAACATGATAAAGGTGCGTCTTGATCGCATCGGGTGTAAAAGCAACGCCCACCGGACGATCGGTAAAGCCAAACCCCAGTAAATCGATCGCCCAGACGGATCGAGCTTGAGCCAACAGAGGCAGCAGACGACGAAATTCTAAAACTGAGCTATCGAAACCGTGCAGTAGCAAAATGGGAACCCCTCCCGACCCTTGATGCACATAGGTCGTTTGGATCGGGTCAGCCCTCAGCGGTGTGGCGATCGCTTGAGCGGTGATTTGTTGAGCAAGCGCGATAGAAGTCACTTCGGTGAGTTGAGCAACTTTGGGGGGTAAAAAGTTGGCAAACATAGAGTCTAGTCTACTGTAAAACGCCTCGCTGTCCCTGTTTAGCGTTCTTTATAAAACGGTGGTGACTGTGATTTTGGCTAAATTCTGACTAGAGCTTTATGAAGGCTTGTGCTACTTGCTCTACAAACATCCGTACTTCCCCTGAGAACTGTATGTAGAATCCACCAGATCTCCAGGGAAGAATAGGCTCGTTTCTGTCCTGACCCTAGTCCCCTTGAGAAGTATGAGCATGGAATCTGCCCAGTCATCTACCTGGAATCGTCACCCGTTGTCTGTGGAGCAGTCTGTTCTGCCAGCGTCTGATCTGTTGACTACAAATCCGTCGTCTTCCTGGAGATCTGGGACGGCAGTGGCTTTTATTGATACCCGTGTGAAGGATTATCAAAGTCTGATCACAGGAGTCAACGCCGGGACGGAGGTGCATGTTCTCGATCCGCTTCAGGATGCGGTGGCGCAGATTACTCAGACGCTGATGGGTCGCTCAGGTATCGCCAGTCTACATATTTTGGCTCACGGGACATCAGGAAGGCTGAATTTGGGCAGCACCTCGCTCAGTTTAGAAACGTTGAACCGCAATGTCGATCGCTTAAAGTCCTGGGGCGGTGCGTTAACAGAAGATGCAGATATCTTGCTCTATGGCTGCGATGTGGCAGCGGGCGATCGCGGATTGAAGTTTATTCAACAGTTTAGTCAACTAACGGGGGCGGATGTTGCCGCGTCTAACGATCGCACAGGAGCGGCTGACTTAGGGGGCGATTGGACACTAGAAGTCAACACGGGAGAGATTGCGGCGGGTCTGGTCTTTAAGGCAACAACGCTGGCAACTTATCAGCATTTACTGCCTGTCGAGTTGCTTTCGTCGGCTAACGTTACGTCGGTCAATAATGCGGGTGGTTCGATCGGGAGTGCTTCGACCAGCGGCGACGGAAAATATGTGGTGTTTAGCAGCCTCGCCAATGATTTGACGGCCGACGATCGCAACCCTGGTCAGGATGTATTTTTGCTCGATCGCTCCAATCCGCTCGCCCCGATCGTCACGTTGATCAGCCGCAATACGACCAATCCAGCGACCAGCACTTCATCCAATGCGGTGATCAGCGCCGATGGAAGCTATGTGGCTTTTGTCAGCAATTCTGTCACCCTGGATGCTGAAGTTTCCTACACAGATACCCGACCGAACAATGATGTGTTTGTGTGGGAGCGATCAACCGGAAAGATCAATCTCGTGAGCCGGACAACCGATCTCACGCCGACGGCAGGTGACTTTGATTCGGTCACTCCTGTAATCAGCGACAACGGGGACTATATTGCATTTGTCAGTCGCGCCAACAACTTAAGTACGATTCCTAGCAGAAATAATGGACGAACCCTCCCGGATGTCTTTTTGTACGATCGCACCGCTCAAACCGTCAGCTTGGTCAGCAGCAATATCGACAACACTGCCGGGGGGCGTTTAGGCTCATTGACTCCGGCGATTAGTGGCGATGGTAACTATGTGGCATTTGCCAGTAACGCGATCGATCTAGAACCCACTGCGAGTCAAGGAACCTTTGTCTGGAATCGGGCAACGGATGAAATGACGGTTGTGGCCGCTGGGACAGGACTAACGAATCCCGTGATCAACCAAACGGGTAGCCGCATCGCCTTTAGTACAACTGCGTCCCTCGTGGCAGAAGACACCAATGGGGTTGATGATGTCTATCTGTGGGATCGCACAACAGGGATAGAACTGGTTAGCTTTAACGCCACCGGAACGACCAGCGGCAACGGAGCGGGTGTCGGGTCAGGATCGTCTGCGCCTGTGATTAGCAGTGATGGCAATTTTGTAGCATTTGTCAGCCTTTCGAGTGATCTGGTGGCGGGGGTTACCGATGACAATGCCGTGACAGATGTGTTTGTGCGCGATTTGAGCAATCCGACGCGGCAGACGTTTTTGGTGAGTCAAAGTCAAGCAGGGGCGATCGGCAATGGGTCATCTTCTAATGTCAGCATCAGCGCCGATGGGAAGCAAATTGCCTTTACCAGTCTATCGAGCAATCTTGTGGCCAACGACACCAATGCAAAACGAGATGGGTTTGTGCGGGATCTCAGTAATCTGGCGGCTCCGACAACGATCTTGGTCAGTCGTGACACTGCTGGAGCAGCCGGAAACGATGAATCCGCGACTTCGGGAACAGGCGACTCGACGACACCGATCGTCAGCAGAGATGGCAAATTTGTTGTTTTCTCTAGTCGCGCCTCCAATTTGATTAACAATGATGGCAACGGGGCAGAAGATAGCTTCATCAATGAGGTGCAGACGGGGACGACGACGATCGTTTCGTTCCGCAATGCTGATCCTGCGCTGGCATCCCTGACAGGCAATGGGGATTCTAATACGGCGTTGGGGGCGGTTAGTGCCGATGGGCGCTATGTGGTGTTTGTTAGCAAAGCTCCTGAGCTAGTAGCCAATGACAACAATGCGGCTCAGGATGTGTTTTTGCGGGATGTACAGACGGGCACGGTGACGCTGGTCAGTCGCAGCGGGGCAGGTAGTGGAAATGGAATTTCTGGCAATCCCGTGATCAGTCGTGATGGGCGCTATGTGGTCTTTGTCAGCAGCGCTTCTAATCTGGTGGCAGGTGATGCGAATGGTGGTCAGGACGTGTTTTTGTGGGATCGACTGGATGGCTCGACTCGATTAGTGAGTGGCGTAAATGGCGGTAGCGATGATGTTGCGCCGAGTATTAGCAGTGATGGGCGCTATGTCGTTTTTGTTAGCAGTGTGAGTAATCTCGTTGCTAATGATGCTAATAATCAAGCGGACGTGTTTTTGTGGGATCGGCAAGACGGTTCGATCCGGTTAATTAGCGGCGTAGATGCAACTACTAGCAGCAATGGAAGTTCCGATCGCGCCACGATCAGCCGTGATGGGCGCTATGTTGCCTTTACCAGTAACGCCAGTAATCTTCCAGATAATGCGGCTGGACGACAAAATGTGTTTGTGTGGGATCGTCAAGATGGGTCGATCAAACTGATTAACCGCAATGGAGCCACGATCGGAGACGGAACTTCTGCAACGCCTGTAATCAGCGGCAATGGGCGGTTTGTGGCTTTTGTCAGCACGTCAAGTAATCTAGGCGGCGGCACAGATGCAAACAATGCTCAAGATGTGTTTGTCTATGATTTGCAGTTGGGCACGACGACTCCGGTTAGTTTGTCTACAAGTGGGGCTTATAGTGCTGGGGCAAGCGGCATGAGTGCGACTCGATCGGACTCTCCTGTCATCAGTGACGATGGGCGATTTGTGTCTTTTGTCAGCAGCTTCAGCGATCTGGTTGCGAATGATGCGAACGATGCTAGAGATGTGTTTGTGCGCGACTTGGTGAGCAATCGAACACTGTTGGTTAGCTCTAACAAAGAGGGGACGGCAAGCAGCACCGGAACTGGGTCTGGTGGCATGTCGGGAGGATCTGGCTCATTTAATCCGGTGATTAGCAGTGACGGGCGATTTGTTGCTTTTGTTAGCTTCTCAAACAATCTTGTAGACAATGACACCAACAATGCTCAGGATGTGTTTGTGCGCGATTTGTTGGCTGATAGCGGCAATGGTAAAACTCGATTAGTCAGCCAAAATCTAGCAGGCACCAGTAGCGGCAATGGAGCTTCTTTTGACCCGACGATCGATGCGATTGGCAGCTACGTTACATTCACAAGTGAAGCGTCTGATCTGGTGGATCGCGATCGCAATAACAAGACCGATGGGTTTGGGTTGCAGCTTGCTAACACCGTAAGAATCGAGAGTCTATACGGAGCAGCGATCGAGGCAACCAAAGCGGCTACTTACAAAATCACGCGCAGCGGCACTCAAGGGAATTTGACGGTTAAGTTGGCGATCGATGCCTTGAATACGGCTTCTGTCTCAGATTACACGCTGTCAGTAGGAGCCACTGCAATCACGCCGATTAACTCAGAGCTAACGATCGTCATTCCAGATGGGGCGAGTGAAGTGATTTTGACCTTGACTCCCACTGATGATGAGGCTGCTGAAGCGGATGAAACAATCAAGCTCAATCTGTTGGCGGGAGAAGGCTATGTGATTCCGATGGGGACTGAGAGTGCAACGGTTGCGATCGCTGCCAATGATACGACTGTGACGAATACCAATGATGCAGGAGAAGGATCACTCAGACAAGCGATTCTCAACGCTAATGCCTTTGGTGGAGTGAATACGATCGACTTCAAAATTGGTTCCGTTAGTAAAACGATCAATCTGGCTTCTGCGTTACCGACGATCGCCGATGCTGTGATCATAGATGGAAAAACGCAGGCTGGCTATGTAGCAGTTACAGACGCTCCAGGAACGCCGATCGTTGAATTGAATGGGGCAGGTGCAGGAGATGCGAACGGATTGGTGATCAGTGCGGGGAATAGCACTGTAACAGGTCTGGTAATCAATCGCTTTACGCAAGACGGAATTCGGATTACCGCAGGCACCAACCAAATTCAGAAAAACCTGATTACTGAAAATGGGGGCGCAGGCATTGCGATCGTTGGACTGACAAACAATCGGATTGGGCTAAACACAATCACGGCCAACACGGGTCTAGGAATCGATTTGGGAGGCGATGGGGTTACGGCAAACGATCTGGGAGATGCGGACGCGGGCGCAAATAATCTGCAAAACTATCCGCTCTTGGTGACGGCGGAACCTGTGGGAGGAAGTACGATCGTTTCCGGAACCCTCAACAGCACAGCGAGCAAACCGTTTCGAGTAGAATTTTTTAGCAACGATAGTGCTGACGCATCAGGGAATGGAGAAGGACAGACTTATCTTGGTTTCAGCGATGTGACGACAGATGCCAGCGGCAATGCAATCATCACATTCTCGGCAACGGGAGCGCTCACCGGAAAATTTATTAGCGCTACTGCTACAGATATCGCAACAGGAGACACCTCTGAGTTTTCAACAGCACGAGTCGTTGTTGCTCCAAAAGTCTCGATCGCGTCCTCAATTGCAACGCTTGCTGAAGGCAACAGTGATACAAAGCTTTACATTTTTGTAGTCACATTAGATCAAGCTAGTAGTCAAATCGTTAAAGTCAATTACACCACAGAAGATGGATTAGCGATAGCAGGCATCGATTATACAGCCGTGATGAATGGCGAAGTAGAATTTGCACCGGGAGAAACGACAAAAACGATTGCAATTGATATCACTGGCGATATTCTTCAGGAAATAAACGAAGACTTTAAAGTGACGCTGAGTACGCCTACCAATGCGACGATTAATAGCGCGATCGCAACGGGCATTATTCAAAACGATGACACGCCGCCCACAATTTCAGTCGCCAACGTCACCCAGCAAGAAGGTCAAAGCGGTGACACGCCCTATGTGTTCGATGTCCTGTTATCGAATCCAAGCGGTCAAACCATCACAGTCAACTACGCCACTGGAGATGATACGGCTCAAAGTTCCACCGACTACATAGCCGCAACTGGACAGCTTACTTTTGCACCAGGCGTTACTAGTCAGCTAGTTACCGTTCTCGCTAAAGGTGATGTGGAATTTGAGCCAAACGAGCAGTTCAAACTATTGCTTACTGGCGCGACGAATACCGAAAATACAACGACTGGGGCGATCGCTATTCTCGAAAATGACGACAATCCACCGCCCACAATTTCAGTTGCCAACGTCACGAAACAAGAAGGTCAAAGCGGCGACACGCCCTATGTGTTCGATGTTGTGCTGTCAAATCCGAGTGGTCAAACCATCACAGTCAACTACGCCACTGGAGATGATACGGCTCAAAGTTCCA